>CATPBF010000001.1 GCA_955652585.1 Candidatus Dormiibacterota bacterium
CTCAAGGAGTACGCGGCGCGCGGCACTTACATCTTTCCGCCCGCGCCTTCAATGCGTCTGGTCATTGACCTGTTCTCCTACTGCCAGAGCAACCTGCGGAACTGGAACACGATCTCAATCTCGGGCTATCACATGCGCGAGGCCGGATCGACGGCCGCCGAGGAGGTCGCATTCACGCTCAGTCACGCCGTCGCGTATGTGGAGGCCGCGCTCGCGGCGGGCCTCGAAGTCGACGATTTCGCGCCGCGAATCTCGTTCTTCTTCGCGGCGCATATGGACTTTTTCGAGGAGGTCGCGAAGTTTCGCGCCGCGAGGCGCATGTGGGCGCGCATCATGCGGGACCGATTCGGCGCCAAAGACGAGCGCTCGTTGGCGCTCCGGTTTCACACCCAGACGGGTGGCGTGACGCTCACTGCCCAGCAGCCCCTCACCAACGTCGTGCGGACCACGCTCGAGGCGATGAGCGCGGTGCTCGGAGGCACCCAGTCGCTGCACACCAACGCTTACGACGAGGCGCTCGGGTTGCCGTCTCAAAACGCCGCCGAGCTGGCGCTGCGAACGCAGCAAGTGATCGGCCATGAGACCGAAGTGCCGCAGGTCGCCGACCCGCTGGGAGGCTCGTACTACGTCGAAAGCCTCACCGATCGCGTCGAGGAGGAGGCGCTTGCGATCATGGCCGAGATCGACGAGCGCGGTGGCGCGGTGAAATCCATCGAAGCGGGTTGGACGCAGCGCCGCATCGCGGAGAGCGCATATCGGTTCCAGACGAGGGTCGAAGCCGGGGACCGCGTCATCGTCGGCGTCAATCGGTACACCACCGGCGGCGAGGACAAGGTGGAGATCATGAAAGTCGGACCTCGGCAGCAGGCCGCCCAGGCGCGCGCGCTGAAGCGGTTGCGCGCGCGGCGCGATCCAGCTGTGGTCGCCCGCCACCTGTTCGAAATCGAGCGCGCCGCCCGCGGCACCGACAACCTCATGCCGCCGCTGAAAGCTGCGCTCGCCGACTACATCACCATCGGCGAATGCTGCTCGGTGCTGCGCAAGGTGTGGGGCGAATACCATCCCCCCGAGGCTGCATAAGAAGAAGAGGGAGAACCAGATGACCGACTACCCGGCCGTGATTCCGATGATCGCCTACGAGGATGGGCCCAAGGCCATGGACTGGCTGGCAGCCGCATTCGGCTTCAACGAGCGGATGCGGATGGTCACGCCCGAGGGCCGGCTGAGCCATGGCGAGATGGAGGCGGGCGACGGACTCATCATGCTGGCGACGCCGAGCCCCGACTACGAAGGCCCCAAGAAGCATCGCGAGGGGTGCGACCAGGCTCGGAAGTGGTCTGCGGTGCCGTACATCATCGATGGCGTGCTGGTCTATGTACCAGACGTGCCCGCGCATTACGAGCAAGCACGCCGGGCCGGCGCTCACATCCTGTCCGACGTCGAGGATGGTGAGAACGGCAAGCGCTACCGCGTCGAGGATCTCGAAGGCCACCGTTGGATGTTTATGGAGCGTGGCTGATGCCACCAAACCCGAAGGGTCACAAAGTCGACCCGCTCAACCAATTGCGCCAACGCAAGTACGAAGCCGGGCATGGCGACGCCGAGGGGTTCAACCGGCAGCACGCCAAGCACAAGCTCACCGCCCGCGAACGCATTGCTCGGCTCGTGGATCGCAACTCGTTCGAGGAGATCGACATCTTCGCCACCCATCGCGCACAGGGCTTCGGCCTGGAATCGAAGCGGGTCCCGGGAGATGGAGTCGTGACGGGTATGGGCAAGATCGACGGCCGGGACGTGATGCTGTTTAGCCACGACGCCTCCGTCTTTGGCGGCTCGCTGGGCGAAGTGTTCGCCGAGAAGGTGATCAAGGTCATGGACATGGCCGTGCGCAACCGGATCCCCATCATCGGCATCAACGACTCGGGCGGCGCCCGCATCCAGGAAGGTGTGGTCTCCCTGGCCGGGTACGCCGAGATCTTCTGGCGCAACGTCGAGGCCAGCGGCCTGATCCCGCAGCTAAGCCTGATCCTCGGACCATGCACCGGCGGGGCGGTTTACTCGCCGGCGATGACCGACTTCACGTTCATGGTCCACGAGGTCGGCTACATGTTCATCACCGGTCCGGAGGTGATTCGAGTCACCACCGGTGAAGATGTGAGCTTCGACTCGCTGGGCGGCGCCGAGGTCCACAACGTCAAGTCGGGCGTGGCGCATTTCCTGGCCGAGTCAGAGGATGAGTGCTTCAGTCAGGTGCGGCGGCTGTTCTCGTACATCCCGCAGAGCTTCGACCAGCAGCCGCCTACGGTCACCGCGACCGACGATCCTGAGCGCGCGGCACCGGGGCTGGCGACCGTGATCCCGGACAATCCCAAGGAGCCCTACGACATCAAGGACGTCATCGGGATGGTCGTCGACGGCGGGACTTTCTTCGAGGTGCAGCCCTACTTCGCGATGAACATCGTCGTCGGGTTCGCGCACCTGGATGGGCATCCCGTCGGCGTGGTGGCCAACCAGCCGAAGGTGATGGCCGGCGCGCTCGACATCAATGCGTCGGTGAAGGCCGCTCGCTTCGTCCGTTTCTGCGACGCGTTCAACATCCCACTCATCACGTTCGTGGACGTGCCCGGATTCCTTCCCGGCACAGCGCAGGAGTACGGCGGCATCATCCGCCACGGCGCGAAGCTCTTGTACGCCTTTAGCGAGGCGACCGTGCCCAAGCTAACGGTGATCACGCGCAAGGCCTACGGCGGCGCCTACTGCGTCATGTGCTCAAAGCACATCAGGGCAGATTTCAACGTCGCGTGGCCGACGGCCGAGATCGCGGTGATGGGACCGGAGGGCGCTGTCAACATCGTCTTCCATCGAGAGCTGGCGGCGGCTGCCGACCCGGTCGCGCACCGGCGCGAGCTGGTCGCCGAGTACACGGAGCGCTTTGCGAACCCGTATATCGCGGCGGAGCGAGGCTACATCGATGACGTCATCGAGCCTGGCCGCACGCGCGGCGAGCTGATCCGCGCCCTGCGCATCGCGCTGCGCAAGGAACGCCGCCGCAACCCGAGGTGGCACGGAAACATCCCGCTGTAGGACCTAGACGATGTCGGTCGGAAGCCTGGCCGCGTAGAACCCGCGGACACTGACCGGGTGGTCGAACTCGTCCTTGATCGCATTGCTCACCGTCGGTTGAAAGCTCGCGTTCAGATAGCTGCCCGAGAGGATGTGTTGGTCATCGAGCCAGCCGACCCAGTCACGGGTTCCAGCGCCGTAGACCCAGGTGATGACCCTTCCGTCGGGCGTCCAGATGGCCATCCTGTCCGGGGAGTCCGGCGTAGTCGCCGCGACCCACAGGCCGTCGGGCGACAACGCCGCCGCTGAGCTGACAGAGCCCCAGTCGCGCGTGCTCCACGGCGGGGACACGTTCCCCTGCCAGTCGATCGTCCCGCCCTGGATGCATCCACTTCCAGCGGGGCTCAAAGGGCCGCTGACGGTGCATCCGCCGAGGAGGTAAATTCGGTCTGCGGTTATCGGGTCGACGATGTGGTAACTGACTGCCGAGTACGGATTGTCGCGACCCGGCGCGGCCTTGGCGATGTCCTCCTCGTAAGGGCCATACGCACGCGCGAGCACCAGCAGACCGGAGTGCCAGGCCACCGGCCACACGTAGTCCGAGTCGGACTCGAAGATGACGTGCTGGTTGCCCCCTCCGAGGTTGTCGGTGTAAAGAAGGACGTGCACCGGGCTCCGGTTGAAGTCCAGCACCGAAACGGCGATCGTGCTGTCGTCCGGACTCACCGCGAAGGCGGCCTCCATGCCCGGACCGACCGGGATGTGCGTCGCGACCGCCTGCTTTCCATCTGGGAGCCGCAAGGACCACACAGTCGAGTCGCCGGCCAGCATGTAGAGCGCGGTCGAGCTCGTGCTCACGTAGGGGAGCTCGATGGCGTGACCCGTCTGGTTGGAAATCGGCGTGCGCTTGTCGAGCGTCATCGATGCCCACACCCGGCCATCAATCCCGACCACGTTCGCGTAGTAGATCGAGGGGGTGGTCAAGAGATCGACGAGCACGCCGTATACAGGCGCGTTCGCCGCGCTCGCGGTTCCCGCCGACGGAGTCGCCGCCGCAGCGGGAGTCCCTGAAGCCGCGGCCGGCGAGGCTGATACCGCATCGGCTGCTGGCGTGGGCGATGGCGAGACCGAAGCCACTGCGCCACACGCAGCCGTCAAGAGGGCTAGCGCCAGTGCGGCCGTCGCTCTTCTCGGATGCATCTCAAATCCTGAACGCGCCCCGAGAGTATTGGTTACCGACGGGTGCCTCTCTCACTCCTTAGCATTGACCAGGCCACATGAAGCTGCTCGAGTACCAGGCCAAAGAGGTGCTGGCATCGCTAGGGATCTTGATCCCTCCCGGCCGGGTCGCCCACACGCCGGACGAAGCCGCGGCAGCTTGCGCCGAGCTCGGCCCGATCGCCGTCATGGCTCAGGTCGCGGTTGGCGGTCGCGGCAAGGCCGGCGGGATCAAGCTCGCGAGCTCGCCCGACGAGGCTCGGGCTGCCGCCCAGCAAATCATCGGTATGGATATCAAAGGCTTCAAGGTTCCGCTCGTGTACTGCGAAACGGCTCTCGACATCGAGCGGGAGATCTACCTCGGATTCACCGTCGACCGCGACGCTCGCGCCAACATCCTCATGCTCTCGGCCAAAGGTGGCATGGAAATCGAGCAGGTGGCCGAGGAGTCCCCCGAGTCGATCGCTCGGCTCTATCCGAACCCGTGGCGCGGACCGCTCGACTTTGAGCTCAATCAGCTCGTCTTCGAGGCCGGGCTCGGCGAGCTCGCCAGGCCGCTGGTGGCCCTCATCAAGAAGCTTTACCGGGCC
>CATPBF010000002.1 GCA_955652585.1 Candidatus Dormiibacterota bacterium
CTGAGATTGAAATACCGGTCGAGGGTGTTTTCAAGAAACGAGTTGCGCGTGGAGCGATAGATCTGGCGGTGGATCGCCTGGTCGAGCCGCATGAGCTCGCGCTGGTTGGTGGGCTCGGCCTGGTCGAGGCGCTCGAGGAGCTCGCCGATCGCCGCGCGGTCGGTGGCGGTGCCTCGCTCCGCGGCCAGCCTCGCCGCATGGCCCTCGAGGACGACCCGGACCTCGGTGATGCGCGCGAGATCGGTGATATTGACTTCGGTGACGAAGGTTCCGCGATGGGGCACGCTGCGGACGAGGTTCTCCCACGCCAGTCGTTGCAGGGCTTCACGAATCGGCGTGCGCCCGATCTCGAGCTCGTCGCGTAGCCGTCCCTCCTCCACCACCGAACCAGGTGGCATGTCGAGGCACACAATGCGGTCTCGAATCCGAAGGTAGGCTTCCTCGCTCTGGGAGCGCGCGGCGTCGGGGACCGAGCTAGGCGCGCGACGAGTCCCCAGCGCGCGAGCCTGCGAGACCAACCCCCGTTGTCCCTCCCAATTCGGGCCATCGGCCGATATGCGACCGATATACCGGCGCCAAAGCTAGCACCGGCCGAAACGTCCGTCAAATGGCGCGCCTAGTCGGGAAGCGGCGAGCCGCGGGTCTCGGGCAGCAGGAGCAAGAGCGCCGACCCTGCAAAGGCGACGATGCCCGTTAAACCCAACGCGATTCCCAGTCCGACCGATTGCGAGAGCAGGCCCACCGCTTGCAGCCCGATCACGCTCCCCACCGCGGCGGCCACCGATCCCATGGCCTCCGCGGTCGCCCTCGCCCGGGTCGGAAACAGTTCTGCGGTCCACGCTCCGAAGACGGGCGTGGCTGCGCTTGCGAAAGAGCTCCAGAGCACGTTGCCGAGCACAAACACCGGAGTCCCGCCGATGAAGCTGAGCCCGGCGGACATGGCGGTGGCGGCGGTGAGCGCGGTGCCTGGGCCCCGGCGGCCCAAGCGGTCGGTCAGGAAACCCCCCGCCAAATAAGAAGCTCCGCCGGCAACTCCGGAAACGACGATCAGCTCGCTGATCCCGACCGGGCTCATATGCAGACTCTGGGTGGCGAACAGGGTGAACAGGAGGCCGGCGGGTTCAAGGAGCACGGCCAGCAGCGCCGTGGTGCCCGCGATCACGAAGAGGCGGCGGCGCCACGCGGGCTGGAAGAGGAGTCGCAGCGCCGAGCCCGAAAACCGTGCCCGCTGCCACGCGCGCCCCTCGGGCAACTTCATCCAGATCAGCGGGGCGGCCACCAAACCGATTCCGCCGGCCAGAAAAAGCCACCGCCAGTGGGGCGCGACCACCGGGTACGCGATGACGGTGAGACCGGTGCCGACGCCGCTGAGCACGGCGAGCACGCTCACCGCCTGGCCTCGGCGCCCGGTCGGCGCCTCCTCGACGATCAGGGCGGTGGCAACCCCGGCGACCAGGACCTCGAAGCACACGGCGATCAGTCGCAGGACCGCCAGCGCTTCGATTGTCGGAGCGAAAGCGCTCGCGAAGTTGGCGATCGAAAAGCCTCCAACGCCCACAGCGATCAGCCGCCGCCGGCCGAAGCGGTCCGCAAGCGTTGCGAGCGGCAGAGCGCCGAGCCCTCCGAGGGCCAGTACCGAGCCGAGGTTCGAGAGCGCGGGAACGCGGGCGTGAAACTCACTCGCGATCGCCGGCAGCGCGAGCACAAGGACTGAACCATCGAAGGCGGTGAGCACCACCGCGACGCCGGCCCAGATCAGAGTTCGCCGCTGTTGCGAGTCTAGCTCCACCAACTAAACCAGGCCGAGCTTCTTCAGGAGATAGGGGCCGGGGCCGAGAAAGCCGCATGTGGCCGCGATATGTGCGATCGAGACCCCCAGCAGCGATGGCGGGCCCGGCAGGAGCCAGAAAGCCAGCCCGAGAGGGATGCCCGCGAGCGCTGTCGCCAGCGTTTCGGCCCAGGGCCAGGCGAGCCGGTGATAAAGGATGTAGGAAGCGGTGCCAACGAAAAAACCCACGGGCGCTCCTAGCGCGATGCCGAGCCCGCCCTGGACCAACCCGCGGAAGAAGGCCTCTTCGATCGGACCGTTGAGAACGTAAAAGCCCGCCTGGAACGCAGCGTCGTCGGCCCCGGCCGGAACGCTCAGCGCGCCCCGACGCCGGGCCAGCCCAAGCTGCACGAAGGCCGCCGCCACGAACAGCACCGGAGCGGCCACGCCAGCGAACACGAGCTGCGCACCGAGCTGGCCCGCCGAGAAGCCGAGCCACGAAGGCCGCCACACGATCTCGACCGCAGCCACGACGGCGGCGAATGGAAGCAGGCGCCTGATGAGGTCTGGAGCCATCCACGCCCAGCTCTCGGGAATACGAGTGAGCACCGCTCGCGTTGCACCTATAGGCCTCATGGAGTTCGAGCTCTACTACGACTATTTGTGCCCGTACGTATACCGAGCGTCATTGCTGCTCGCGAACGTTGCCGCGGAACGATCCGTAGACGTTCGATGGCGATACTTCTCGCTCGCCCAGGTGAACTCCAAAGAGGAGGGCTGGACGGCCTGGGATGCGCCTGCCGCCGAGCGGGTGCGTGGCCGGCTCCCGTTCAAGGCCGCGGAGGCCGCCCGCCGGCAGGATCGCTTCGATCCCTTCCATGCCAACCTGCTGGCCGCGCGGCATCAAGACCGGCTCGACGTCGATGACGCCAATGTGGTCGAGCAGGTCGCCGAGGAATCCGGTCTGGAGCTGGAGCGTTTCCGCCGCGATCTCGCCGATACGTCCATTCTCGATACGCTCGCCCGCGACCACAGGCACGCGGTTGCCACTCACGGCGTGTTCGGAACTCCCACCTTCGTATTTCCCAATGGAGTCTCAGCGTACATTCGGCTCGCCGAGGCGCCCACTGGCGCCGGCGCGCTGCAGCTGTTCGACAGCCTGCTCGCGGTCGCGGCGTCCGAGCCGCGGGTCCTCGAGATCAAGCGCCCAACGCGACCGTCACCGGACTAGGGGTTACGCGCGTAGATCGCGACCCCGTCCACCGTCGCCACCAGGTGGTACTGCGTGGTGACGAGGTCTTGGAGCACCGGATAGTTGCGCATCGGATACATCGCGAAGTCGCTCCAGCCCGCGCTGGCGGTGTCGACGATCAGCGCGGGAGGGTTGCGCTCGAGGTCGGCCTGCAGCTCCGGCCACACGTCCGGGGCCGTGTCCCAGTTGTTGGGTGGAAGGTCCGAGCCGCGGGCGAACCCACGCAGAAAACCCGGGAAACGGCTCGCCATGAGACGGTCGGACTCGACGTAAAGAGCAGGCCAGTTGCCCCAAACGAACACGCGGTCGCCTGGCTTTGTGTGATCGCGGATATACGCCGCGACCAACTGGTGCTGGGCGATCGGCGGGCTCCAGTCGTAGGTCAGCGGGTCGGCGGAAACGTCATAGGCGGCCCACGCAAGCGCAGGCACGGCGACGGCGATCGCGGCGATCGCTGCCACCTGCTTCCGAAACCGCGTACGGAGAGCGCTGTCGATCGCAAACGCGGACAGGAGCGCGAGCGGGCCCATGACCTGGATGAAGTAGTGCCAGGAGAGATGGCCGCCGGCGAGCGACCCGATCGTCGACAGCACAAGCCAGGCGACCACGATCCGCTGGCCTGAATCCAGCTTTCGCCAACGCACCGCCCACGCTAACGCGGCCGCCCACAACACGGCCATGTCCAGCACGAACGGGACCAGGCTGTCGCGCGCGCGCGTCCAGACGAGACTCGGGGTCCAGTTGCTGCTCGCGTATTGAGTCAGGATCCCGACGGTCCAGCGCCAGAAGCCGGACAGCGAGCCGGTCAATGCGAGCACCCCCGCCCCGGCCAGCAGTCCGGCGGCGAGACCGGCCGCAAAAAGCGCCGCCGCCCGCAGCCGCGTTGGAGCGGGCTCGAGGTATGTGACCGCGATCGGCAGCAGGAGCACATCGACCGCGGCTGATTGCCTGAAGGCGCCGGCCGCCGCCAGCAGCACTCCCGACCAAAGCCAGTGGCGCCGCAGCATGAGAAGGAGCGAGGCCGTGAGCGGCAGCATCATGAACACCTCGGTGTTCGCGGCGAGCAGGCGCGGGTTGCCGGCGCCGGTCATGACCCCGTAGAAGATCGCGGCGAGCACTCCGGCTCGAGCGCCCGCCAGCTGCCGCCCGGCTATGAAGATGAGGAAGCAGGTGGCGGCGACAACCAGCAGGGCCACCACGTGAACCGCGGTCATCTGGTAGGTGCCGAACACGCGAAAGGTGGCGGCGTACAGCCACAAGATCCCAGGCGGCTTGTTGTCGACGCCGCCTTCCGCATAGAGCGGTGCGCCTCCGTTCATGAGCGCCGCGATCGATCCGTATATCGCCTCGTCCCCGTCGAGGAGCCGGTGGAAGAAGGAAGGCGCGTGCGAAAGCAGGATCGGCGCCGCGGCCAGAGCCCCCACCACCAGCGGATTCGGAGTGCGGTGGATCACCGCGGATGTCCCCATGGCGCACACCTATATTGCTGTACGGTCGGACGGTGACCGCCGCCCGGCGATTCTTGCTGCCGTCAGCGCTCGCCTTAACGGCCGGGGCTGAACTCGGGACTCGAGCACCCGCATAATCGAAGCGCCCGACCAACCAGAGGTAGACGCTTTGCCACTCGACATCCACGACATCAAGGGGCCGCTCCGAGTTCTCGCGGGGCCGGGCACCGGGAAGACGCGCGCGCTGGTCGACCTTTACGAGCAGGCCGTGCTCGAACACGTCGCGGGGCGCGACCAGATCCTGGCGCTCACGTTCTCGACCGGGGCCGCCGACGAGATCGCGAGACGCATCGACGAGCGGCTGAAGGACGACTACGGGGAAGCCTGGATTTCCACTTTCCACAGCTTCTGCTGGCGTGTCTTGCGCGACCACGCGCCAGATCCGCGCCGAATGCTGGTCAACGGCTTCCAAGAATCGATCGTGATGCGCGACGTGCTGGCCCACATCGATCCGGGGGGGCTGGGCGCCCTGATCGGTGTCCGAGGATCCGATTCGTTTGCACGGGACCTGCTTGGATTCGTGGCTTTGATGAAGCAGAACCTCGTGCATCCTGACGCGCTGGTGCTGGCGACCGAGGCCCGCGGCAGCGATCGCTTGCGCGCGCTGGCGGCGGCCTACAAGTCTTACCAGGAGCGGCTGAGCGCGGCCGGCATGGTCGACTTCCGCGACCTCATCACCGGCGCCATCGAGCTGCTGCAATCAAAGGACGAGCTCCGCGACCAGCTGCGATTCAAGTTCCGCCTCATCCTCGTGGACGAGTTCCAGGACGTCGATCCTGCGCAGTTCCAGCTCCTTCAGCTGCTGGCGCCGCCCGCGTCGCATCCCCGCCTGGTGGTCGTCGGCGACCCGGACCAGTCCATCTACGGCTTTCGCGGCACTGTGCCGCGCCTGCTCGGCGTCGACTTTCCCATGGTCTATGGCGCAGCCACCGTCTCGCTCGCGGAGTGCTGGCGTTGCTCGCAGCAGGCGCTCGACGCCGGCGAGCGCTTGCTCGGGGCCACGCAACCTGGCCGCGCCCGACGCAACCTCCGCTCGGTGGCTGGGGTCTCGCCCCCGTCTGTGGTCGTAGCGCACGAAGGCGATGCCCTCGACGAGGCATTCTTCTGCGCGCGCGAGATCAAGCGGATCCACACCGCGTTTCCCGACCTCCGCTATGACGACTTCGCGATCCTCCTCCGCAGCACAACTGCGTTGGGGGCTCCGTTCGAAGAGGCGCTGCGCGCCCTCGATCTTCCCTATGAGGTGCGCGGATCAGGGGCGACCGCTCGCAATGAGGTGGTCCGCTTCCTGGTCGGCTACCTCGAATCCCTGCGTAAGCCGGACGACCCCGCGGCGTTCGAGAGCGCGCTCGCATCGAGCCTTGGCGGCGTCGGCTCGCGAACGTTGAGCCGTCTGCGGGCGCACGCGTTCGAGCAGGCTCGGCCGCTCGCGCGGGTGATGCGGCGCTTGATGTACGTGCTCGCTGCCAAGGATTCGCAGCGGTATCCGCTCCCATGGGGTGGTGAGGTGCCGGCCGAGCCTCCCTCGCCGCCGGACTATTACGAATACCTGACAGAGGCGGAGCTAGATGCCCTCCACTCGGCGATGTCCGCTCGATACCGCCTGCTCGAAAGAGCGAAGCGGCTGCCGCTGGCCAGCCTCGCGTACTCGGTGCTCATCGAAGACGGCGCCATCGGCAAGCTGCTTACGCTCGAGCTCCGCGCCCAGCAGCGCACCGAGGCAATGGCCGACCTGCGCTCGACCATCGACGGCCTGGAAGCGGTGGAAGAGGTGCACGAAAGGCTCCACGGCTCGAAGCCCCTCCTGTCCGACCTCAGCGGGTCGCTCGACGCGCTGCTCTCAGGCGCCGCGGACGACACCGAGCCGGCATCCGCTCGCCGGGACGCCGTGCAGGTGATGACCGTGCACCAGGCCAAGGGTCTCGAGTTTCAGGTCGTCTTCGCTTCCGGATTCGCGCACGGCCTTTTCCCATCGGAGGCACGTCCCCATCCACTGCTGGACGTGGAGGATAGGTCCTGGCTCGAAGCTTTCAAGGTTGGTTTCATGCCTTCGTGGCCGTCCGACCCCGATGGGCATCTGGCCGAGGAGGCGCGGCTCGCCTTCGTCGCCATGACCCGTGCCAAGCGCGTTTACCTGACCTACGCGGACACTTACCTGCGTCAGGCCGGCCCATCCGTGTTCCTCGGCATGGCGGCGCCGGACGCTGAGATGAAAGAGCTCACACGCGCGTCGGCCCGGCTCGAGCCGGCGGACGTGCTCCTCGCGCGCGAAGCAGAGGTGCTCATCGCCGCTCACCGAGAAACCGTCACCGACGCGATGACCGCACGCGCGGCAGGGCTCGGCCTCGACGTCAGCTTCATCGCCGATCGCGACGCGGGAGAGCCGTTCGAACCCTACGGCGGTGAACGCAATCCGGACCATGTGGAGATCGATCACTTCAGCCCGACCACGCTCAACGACTACCTGAAGTGCCCGCGCCTCTACTGGTACAACCATCACCCCGGCCTTGCCGAGGAGCCCAGGTCCGTGGCGATGGAGCGCGGCGGCTTTCTGCACGAGGTGCTGGAGGACTTCCATGCGAGTGAAGTCGAGTGGCGGCCGCTCGAGGCGGAAGGCCAGAGAGGCTGGCTCGAGACCGTGCTGCAGAAGCACCTCGACGGCTACCTGTCCCGCATGGAGGCAACCCTCGACCGCAGGCGCGAGGAAAAGCAGGTCCGTTCGTTGCTTGAAAACTACATCCGTTTCGTCACCGGCATGCAGCACATCCGCCGCCTGGGGACGCTCGCGCTCGAGCAGCGCTTCCATCTGCAGCTCGACGGGGCGGAGATCGTCGGCAAGATCGACCGCGTCAACGACGTCGGCGATGGCGAGGTCGAAGTCATCGACTACAAGACCGGCGCAGGCAAGGCGATGCGGTGGGCCTACGAGATGTACTTCGGCCCCGACATGTACGACGTGCAGCTAGCCCTGTACTACCTCGCATGCAAGTACGGATTCGACGACGAAGGCAAGCCACTCGGATTTCAGCCGCGATTCCTTTCGCTCTGGTATCCGAAGGATTGGGTCTGGGGCTCGATGCGCCAGGACATCTTCACTGTCGGCCGTCCGGCGGGTCTCAAGGAGTACCGCGAAAAGGTGCTCGAACAGGCCGACCTCGAGCGCAGCCGCGACGTTGTCCTGCAGGCCATCTCACGCATCAAAGGCGGCCATTTCGAGCCGGCGCCGCGCGATCTCGCGGGCACCTGTATATCGCGCTTCTCGTCCTGCCCGCACGCCGCGATCTGTCCCTACGGCGGGGCACCGCCCGAATGATCGCTGGACCTACCCGGACGCTCAGCCCCGAGCAGATCGCTGCCGCCCACGCAGGTCCAGAAGGCGCGTTCCTGATCGCGGCGGGGCCGGGCACGGGCAAGACCGCCACCGCGACCGAGCGCTTCTGCTGGCTGGTCGAGCATCGGGTGCCGGCGGGCCACATCCTGGCGGTCACGTTCAACGAGCGCGCCGCCGATGAGCTCAGGACGCGGATCACCGATGAGCTGACGGCGCGCCGGCCTGATCTCGGGCCCGAGGTCCTCGATGGTGCCTGGATCGGGACTTTCCATGGCATCTGTTCTCGCTTACTCGACGAGTTCGCCTACCTGATCGGGTCACCGCGCGAGCTCAAGGTGCTCGACGAGACCGGGCAGCGGCTGTTCGAACAGCGATTGGTGGCGCGCCTGCGCAGCGGCGAAGCGGCCCCCCTCGATCCCGACTCCTTCACGGCTTTGAGCGTCGACGACCTCGACGAGCTCCTCCGTTCCGGCTTGCGATTCCTGCTCAAGCTCAAGGGCCGAGGCATCACGCCCGCGCGCTTCCACAAACGCGCACTCGAGCTGCACGCCGAGCACTGGGATTCTCCGGTCGATGCCGCCGCGCGCCAGGCCGCGCACGCGGAGCTGGAGGCGATCGAGGTCCTCCATCTCGTCTACCAGACCTACGAGGAAGCATTGGCGGCCGGCGGGCTGCGCGACTTCGACGACCTGATTCTCGAGGTCATCGATGCGCTCGAGCGAGTGCCGGAGTTCCGCCGGCGCTGCCGCGAACGATTCCGTTATCTGCTCGTGGACGAATTTCAGGACACCAACCGGATCCAGCTCGACCTCATCCGGCTCCTGGCCGCGGAGGACTTCGGGAACGTGGCCGTGGTCGGCGACGCCAAGCAGTCGATCTATGGCTGGCGCGATGCCGAGATCGAGAACATCCGCAGCCGCTTTGGGGGCAAGCGACTCCCGCTCACGCATAACCGGCGATCGTTCCAGGAGATCCTGGATTGTGCCACGGCGTTCATCCGGCGCGACCCCGATTTCGCGGACGAGCCCGACCTCGTCGCGACACGAGGTGCCGGCAGCTGGCCGGTGACCGTGGTCATGGCGCCAGACTCGCGGACCGAGGCGCGTTCGGTGGCCGAGACCATCAGGCGGCTGTATCGAGGCGGCCGCCGTTTCTCGGACATCGCCATCCTCGCTCATTCCATCCGCATGCTCCCTCGCGATTTCGAGGACGAGCTCAGACGGCAGGGGATCCCATATCTGACCAGCGGCGGCTCGGGTTTCTTCGACCGCCAGGAGATCAAGGACGTGCTAGCGATGCTCCGCCTCACCGAGAACCCGATGGACGACGGAGCGCTGGTGCGCGTGCTGCAGGGACCGATCGTGCGCCTGCCCGACCGCGGCCTGTACCGCATGGCGGCCAGGCGATTCGGCCGCCACGGCATGCGCTTGCGCGATTGCTTCGAGGCGTCTCGGATCGAAGGATTCCCGGAGATGGAGCCGAAGGTCGCCGCACGCGCGGCGGCCCTCGTCGACCTCACTGATCGTGTCGGCCGCCTCCGCGATGCGCTCACGGTGGCGGACATCCTGAACCGGCTGCTCGAGGAGACGGGATATCTACGCTGGGCGGAGTTGCGCGCGCAGCGAGACGGCAGCCCTCGCGCCCTGCTCAACCTACGCAAGGTCTTCCAGCTCGCTTCGCGTTTCGAGCGCGAGCTTGCGCTTGCGGGCATCGGCGACTTCGTTCGCCATCTGGACCAGGTCATCGACGCCGAGCTTCCGGTCGGCGAGGCGGCGGACGAGTCGGCCACCGCCGACGCCGTATCGCTGCTCACGGTCCACGCAGCCAAGGGCCTCGAGTTCCCGGTCGTGTTCCTGGTCAACCTGCGGCCGGCGCGGGCCCGCGACACTGAGCGGCTCTTTTTCGACGCCGACGGTCTGGGCTTCGTCATGAAGAACTGGCGGGGCGAGAAGCACCCGCGCTATCAGGCGACCTCACCAGGCGAACCTGCGGTCAAGCTCGCGATCGGCGAACGAAGGCGAATCGTCTACGTCGGCCTCACCCGCACCAAGGATCTTCTTTACGTCACCGCCACGCGGGAGGAGCAGACAGCGCGCGAGGTGGAGATGGGCGACCAGGACCATTTCGCCGAGATCCTCAGCTGGGCGCTCGCGCACCCGGAGTCGGCGAACGTCGTCGAGGCCGAGCAGCTCGAGCTTCCGGTGCCGCGGCCATCCAACGGCGCTGCGGCAGACGGGTCGGAAGTGGTGATCGCGGTGCTCGACCGCATCGAAGCCATCCAGCCGCGGCGTGCGGCCGAGCCTGCGGTGGCGGCGCCGGAGATCAAGCTCAGCTTCTCCCAGCTGCACGACTTCGAGATCTGCCCCGTGCGCTATCGGTTCAGCCAGGTGTGGCGTGTGCCCGCGCCGCCAGACGAGCTGCTGCCAAGGTATGCGCGCGCGACCAATTCAACCGAGCTCGGCGCGGCGGTGCACGCCGCGCTGGCGGCGTGGCACTCGACCGGCGGCGACCTGCTCACCTTTTATTACGGACCCGAAGCGGGAAGGGAGATGCTCCGCGGCTACCTCGCCCATCCGCTGGCCTCGGCCCGAACGCTCGGGGTCGAGGTCGAGTTCAACCTGCGCATCGGACGCACCAGGGTGCGCGGCATCGTGGACCGGATCTGCGAGCAGGGCGGCCGGACCGTGCTCGTGGACTACAAGACCAACGCCACCATGGACGCAGCGCTGATCGAGGCATACACGACCCAGCTGCGCCTTTACGCACTTGCGGCTGGGCGCGGCCTGCTGCCGGGAGGGGCCAATCCGCGGCTGGTCCTCTTCGATCTTCGCCGTGCGCGTGAAATCGAGGTCGCCCCCGACAACGCGGTCGTCGAGGCTCGAGTGGCGGGCGTGTCTGAGCGCATCGCACTAAGCGACTTTGCACTCGGCCCCGAGAACGCCCAGAGGCCGTGTGCGATGTGTGCCTACCGGCCGATCTGCCCTGACGCCAGAACTTAAGTGGTCAGTCCGGGAAGCCGCTCGCCAATTCATCGGCCTAGGCGGCCGGGCTTCGCTGAAGCCGGCGTCGCCACCAGTGCGCGCTCGGTAACGCATATACGCGATGCGCGACCACACCTGCTAGTAGGGTCCTTTGCTCCGGCCCCCGAGGGCGCGCCGTGTGGAGCGAGTTGCC
>CATPBF010000003.1 GCA_955652585.1 Candidatus Dormiibacterota bacterium
GTGGCAGTAGGAGAACAGGTCCGTCACCAGGCGCATTGAAGGCGCGGGCGGAAAAATGTATGTGCCGCGGGCGGCGTACTCCTTGAGGATGTCGTTCTGAACAGTGCCCGTGATCTTTTCCGGCGGGCAGCCCTGCTTTTCGGCCACGAGCTGGTACAGGAGCAGGAGCATCGCGGCGGAGGCGTTGATCGTCATCGAGGTCGAGATGGCATCCATGGGGATGTCCTTGAACAGGATTTCCATGTCCTCGAGCGAGCTGATGGCGACTCCAACCTTGCCAACCTCGCCATTCGCCATCGGGTCGTCGGAGTCGTAGCCGATCTGCGTGGGTAGGTCGAACGCAACCGACAGCCCGGTCTGGCCCTGCTTCAGCAGGAATCGATAGCGCTTGTTCGACTCGGCGGCGGTCCCGAAGCCCGCGTACTGGCGCATCGTCCACAGCCGGCCGCGATACATGTCCTTGTGAATGCCACGCGTGTACGGGAATGCGCCCGGCGCCGGCTCCTCAGTGCGCCGATCCTCAACCGTGTACACCGGTTTGAGGGGCAGGCCCGAGTCGTTATGAACTTCTTTCATATCTCGACGAATTCGGTGAGCACACCGCCCACGCTCTTTGGATGGACGAATGCGATCAATGATCCGTGCATGCCCATCCGCGGCTCGGCATCGATCAGCTCGAGGCCAGCGGCTCGCGCATCTGCCAGCGCCTGCGTGATGTCGGTGACGCCGTAGGCGACGTGATGGAGTCCCGGCCCACGCTTGGCGAGAAACTTGCCGACCGGCGAATCCGGGCTCGTCGCGCTCAGGAGCTCGACTTCGCCAGTTCCCGTGTGAACGAACGCCGCCTCGATTCCGTCTTTCTCATTTCGCGCCCGGTGGACGAGCCTGGCGCCGAGCGCAGAGCGGTACAGCTCGATGGACTCATCGAGGTCCGCCACCGCCACACCGACGTGGTGGATTCCAGTCACCACGTCAGTAGTTGTACCAGCCCTCTTTCGTCTTCCGGCCGAGTTTCCCCGCCTTCACCTTCGCCTCCAGCTGCGGCGATGGCCGGTATCGCTCGTCGCCGGTCGTCTCGAACATGTGCAGGCGGGCCTTGTACGTGACGTCGAGCCCGCTGAAGTCCCCAAGCCGGAACGGCCCCATCGGCCAGTTGAGCCCTTTCTCGACTGCGATATCGATGTCCTCGAACCGGGCCACCCCGGCGTCAAGCAGGCGGTAGGCCTCCTGGGTGGCCGCGTGCAGGATGCGATTGACGATGAAACCATCGATCTCCTTGTTGATCAGGACCGGGGTCCTGCCCATGGCGCGGGCCATCGCCATCGCCCGTTCGACGGTCTCATCGGACGTCATCGGGCCCCGAACCACCTCAACCAGGTCCATGACCAGCACGGGGTAGAAAAAGTGCATGTTCACGCACCGCTCGGGCCGGGACGTCGCAGCGGCGATCTTGCTGATCCCCATCGTCGACGAGTTGCTGGCCAGGACGGCGGCTGCCGGGGCGCGCCGATCGAGCTCCGCGAAGATCGACCGCTTGACGCCGAGGTCCTCGAAGACGGCTTCGATGACGAAGTCGGAGTCGCGTACCGCCTCGGCGAGGTCGGTGGTCATGCGTACACGGGCCAACGCCGCGACGGCTTCCGCCTCGGCGAGCTTTCCCCTTTCCACACGGCGCGTCAGATGGCCGCGGTTCGATTCCGCCGCTTTGCCGAGCTGTTGTTCGCTTGTGTCAGTGAGGACGACCTCGATGCCCGCCAGTGCCGCCTGCTGCGCGATCTGGGCGCCCATCGAGCCCGCTCCGACAACAGCGAGACGTTGGACCGTCACTGAACGGAGAAAATTCGCGTCACCGTGTTGAGGGTCATGGCGTTGGGCAGCAGGCCGTCGATCTTGAGCTTCCCGGTCAGCAGCTTCAAGGCGACCCCGCGCCCGACCTCGTCGTAGTAAACCGGCAGCCCGAGCAGCCCGATCTTGAGGTTGCTCAGGCTCATCACGGTGTCCGCGTCGGTGCGGATGGTGAGCGTTCGGCGTGGCTTGAGGCCGTTGTGGACGACCAGGTGGCCGCCCTTGAATTCGAGGGTCACGCCCTCATCGATGTCGGTCACCCAGATTCCGACGCGTGCCTTCAGCGACTCGAAATCGCGCACCTTCTCGGGGCGGCTGCGTACGTTGGCTTCGATCAGGCCCCCGAGCATGGACGCGAACGCGCTCGGCTCCTGATCGGCGTATTCGACGAGGCCAGCCTTTTCGATCTTCTTTACTTTTCGTCGGGCCATTCGACCGCAATCCGCGTCGTGCAGAGCGTCATCTCCTGCGAGGCCTTCGTGTAGCGAACGATCGTCGGCAGGTCACCCTTTAGCTTGAGCTTGCCCTGGAGCATGCCCTTGGTAGCGTCGAGCTGGTTGGTGGCGACCTCCTTCCACCGCGTGTAAGGCGCCGTAATCACGAAGTCGCATTTCTGCGCGTCGGAAGCGGAGCCGACCTTGATGTCGCGCGCCTCGCCGTCGAACAGGTCCATGACGATTCCCTTCGCCTCTGGGAAGTGGTTGTTCGGCTCGGCTTCGACGACGAGGCCGACCGTCCACTTCCAGCCCTTGCCCGCCGTCTTGTAAGTGCTCGACTTGTTGACCTCGTCCTTGAACGCCTTGGCCCACTCGTTCGAGAAAGCCTTGACCGCCATGCCTCCCTCCTCACCCATCTGGAACTTAGAAACGA
>CATPBF010000004.1 GCA_955652585.1 Candidatus Dormiibacterota bacterium
AACACAACATGTTGGGCTTGGAGGCTGCTCAGCCTCTGGGGTCACGCTACATCTTGTGGTAAAGGTATTGACAGGGCTAGGCGTCGTTGTTAATGTTCGCGGCGAATCGCGGTGATCAGTGGGGAGAAGTGGTGAACCAAGCAACATGGAAACATACGTCGCACCCTACGTCCAAGTACGGCACGCCATACACCTCCTCTACGCCACTTCTCCCCGCAGCCGCGATGGCTCCGACGACGCTCCTGCCGGCACCGAGGCCGCTCTGAGTGGCCGAGATGAACCGACGGCTCCGGGTCAATCGCATGGAGACGTTCCTGAACCCACCTCGCTTCGCTAGGGACCTGTGGGACCAAGCGACCGCGCCGGTCAACCACCGCTACGACAAGCTCGGCAATCCGGTGCCGATGGAGCTTCATGGCTGCGGGTGCGGACTTTGCGCCCGCCAGCGGCGCGCCCAACTCAGGTTCTGGGAGGCCCGATGAGTGTTCACCGGGGCACATCGGGTCCGCGTGGACGACAAGGGAAGGCTCGCCATCCCAGCGTCGTTTCGCAAGCAGCTCCCCGAGGGGAGCTACGTGTCGGTGAGCCAGGACAGCGCCCTGGCGATCTATCCGCCGGACCTGTGGGACGCGCTGGCGCAGGAGCTGCGCAGCCCGCTTCCGGGTCCGGACCAGCGAGCGCTGGCGCGGACGCTCTATTCGATGTCGGAGGCGTTCGAGCCGGACGGCCAGGGTCGGATCACGCTGGGAATGGAGCAGCGCCGGGTGACGGGAATCGAGACTCCGTCGACGGCGGTGGTGATCGGCATGGGCTCGCGAGTGGAAATCTGGCCCGAGGCCCGATGGGACAGCTACAACGCCGACGCGCAAGGGCGCTTTACAGAATTCGCTGACAGGGTGATCTCAGGACGCTGAGCGGTCACCAACCTGCACTTTCACAAGAGGTAATAGAGCTGCTCAAGCCCCAGCACGGGGCAGTCGCGATCGACTGCACCCTGGGGCAGGCGGGCCATGCCCGCCAGATCCTGGACAGGATCGAGCCAGGCGGCCGGCTGCTCGGGATCGACCGCGATCTCGCTGCCATCGAAGCCGCACGATCGGCGCTGGCTTCTCATGGGCCCGCGGTGGTCGTCGTCCACGGTCGCTTCAGCGAACTGGATGCATTGGCCCGTAAGACCGGGTTCGTCCCGGCCGACTGCGTCCTGTTCGACTTCGGTCTATCCAGCGTCCAGCTCGACGCCCCGGAGCGCGGATTCAGCTTCCGGGCTGAGGGGCCGTTGGACATGCGGATGGACACCACCTCAACGCTCGATGCGGCGCGCATCGTCAATGAGCTCGACATCAGAGAGCTCGAGCGGATCCTGCGCGATTACGGCGAGGAGCGCTGGGCGCGGCGTGTAGCACAGTTCATAGTGGCGCGCCGCCCGCTGCGCACGACCACCGATCTGGCCTCAGCCGTGGAGGCGGCCATCCCCCGACGGGCCTGGCCTCGCGACATCAACGTCGCGACCCGAACCTTCCAGGGCATCCGCATCGCCGTCAACGACGAGTTGGGCGAGATCGAAGCAGGACTGAAGGCAGCTCTTGGGATTCTCAAACCCGGTGGTCGTATGGCGACGATCAGCTTCCATTCACTGGAAGACCGCTTGGTGAAGTCATTCTTCAACGTCGAGTCCAAAGACTGCATCTGCCCACCCCAGCAGCCAGTCTGCACCTGCGGCCACCGGGCAACCCTCCGCATCGTCACCCGCCGTCCCATCCGCCCCTCAGAGGCGGAGTTGACGGCCAACCCCCGCGCCCGCTCGGCGCGGCTGCGGGTGGCGGAAAAGATCTGACCCCATCCCTAACCCAAGTCCTGGCGTCACCGGCTCCCCCGCCGGCCGCCAGGCACAACTCCCCCCTCTCCCCTGCGGGGAGAGGGTCAGGGGGGTGCGCCGAGAGCCGGCTCCGCCGGGCTCGGCGCCCCTAAGGGGGGAGTCCCCCCTCAAACGGAGTGGGGCGTCGATAGGCATATAGCAGCCGTAGCACGCAACAGAACAAAGCAACAAATGAGGCACACGTCTTGACATCGACCCGAATACTCACCCGGCGGCGCCTCGGCCCCGCCGGCGCTCAGCACGTCCCGGCACGCCGGCGACGGCGCACACGCGGCTTCGTGCAGGTCGCCGGCTCCGTCGCCGCGGACCGCCTGCACCTGAGCTCGTTCGCGCACGCCTATCTCGGCCTGGGCGCGGCGCTGGTCGCCGTCCTTTTCTATCTCGCCCTCGCCGCGCAGGTCACGCAATCGTCGTATGACATCACGCGTCTGCAGGACCAGCAGCGCCAGCTCATCGCCGAGCAGGACCAGCTCCGCTACCAGGAAGTGACGCTCCATGCGCCCGCGCAGGTTCAGCACTCGGCCGCCCAGAGCGGGATGCAGCGCACGGCGCCGGTCGCGTACGTGCCCGCGCAGCCGGTCGCCATCGATCTCGGTGCGCCCGCGGGCGCCTCCGGCACCGACGCGACCCCGTTATGGGCGCGCTACCTCGCCGCGCTGTTCAACAAGGTCGGTGGCACCCGCGACGTCATGGCGGCAGGTAAGTAGGTGAGCACTGGGGCTCTTCGGAAAAGGGCCCCGCGAGTCGAGCACGTCATGGGGGCGCGGCTGCGCATCCTGGCCTTGCTCGTGGTGGCGGCCCTGCTGGCGGGCACCGTATGGGCGCGACTCGCGTACTGGCAGGTCATGCGTCACGTGCAGCTCTCGGCATCGGCGCAGGCCCAGTACCACGAGCTGGTCCAGCTGCCCGCGCTGCGCGGCGTGATCTTCGACCGCAACATGACCCAGCTCGTCGTCAACACCACGGTCTACTCGGCGTTCGTGTCCCCCGACCAAGTCGCACCCGGTGTTCGCGACACCGTTGCGAGCGGCCTTTCGAGCGTGCTCGGCGTCGACAAGGCGGGCGTCATGAAGACGCTGGAGTCGGGCGCGAAGTTCGCTTACGTCCTCCGGCGCTTCTCCAAGGCCAAAGCCGACCAGCTACGCGCATTGAAATTGCCGGGGGTAGGACTGGAAGACGAATCGCAGCGCTCGTATCTGCCCGGGATCGCTGCCGGCTCGAGCCTGGCGGCGAACCTGTTGGGATTCGTTACCTATGACGGCCAGGGCCAGCGCGGGCTCGAGCAGTACTACCAGGCCCAGCTGGCCGGAACCCCCGGCTACATCTCGAGCTACCGCGACCTCGCCAACCGCGAGATCGTTCTCGGCTCGCACACGCACCAGGACCCCGTGAACGGATCCGACCTCGTGTTGTCGCTCGACGCCAACGTGCAGTACCAGGCCGAGCAAGCGCTGTCGTATGGAGTCAGGAACGCAAACGCCGAGAGCGGAAGCGTGCTGATCATGGATCCCACGACCGGCGGCATCGTCGCCTGGGCCGATTACCCGAGCTATGACGCCAACAACTTCAATCACACCGACCCGTCACTCTTCCAGGACAACGTTTCCAGCTACCTCTACGAACCCGGCTCGGTGATGAAGGTAGTCACGTTGTCAGGCGCCATCAACCAGGGCGCGATCACGCCCAGCACTGTCATCAACGACCCGGGCTACCTGAATGTGGGCGGCTACCGCATCGCCGACTGGGATCATCGCAACCACGGGAACATCGACTACACATACGTGCTCGACCACTCACTCAACGTGGGCGCCATGAAGGCGATGCAAGCCGAGGGCCACGCCGCTTGCTACAGCTACTTGAAGGGATTCGGGCTGACGCAGCCAAGTGGCGTCGATGTCGCGGGAGAGACCTCGGTGCCGCTGCCGGCGCAGGACCAGATGAGCGACGCTCAATACGCGACCACTGCATTCGGGCAGGGCATCGGCGTGAACATGGTCCAGATGCTGGCGGCGGTCAATGTGATCGCGAATGGAGGACGCTACGCCCCGCCGCACGTGGTCGAGCGCGTGGGAAGCACCATCAACCCATTGCTGTTGAAGCCGCAGCGACAGGTCATCACAGCGGCCACTGCGCAGCAGATGACGGCGATGATGGAGGACGTCGTGCAGCACGGCTCCGGCTGGACTTCGCGGGTCAAGGGCTTCGAGCTCGATCAGGCGGGGAAGACCGGTACGGCGCAGATTCCAGTCAACGGGCAGTACACGCTGGACGTCTGGGCGTCATACGTGGGCTTCTTGCCCGCCATCCACCCCAAGTTCACGATGATCGTGGTGGTTCGCAAGCCGCACTACGCAGGCAGCCAGTACGACTGGACGCTGAACGACGGCTACCTCACCGCAGCGCCCATCTGGAAGAACATCGCCCAGGCCATGGTCGTTGACTGGCGCATAACCCCGGACTAGCGCAACAAAACCTGTGAAATCTCCGATTTCACAGGTGAAAAAACTCGGTTGCAAAGCATGAAGAAGCAAGCAAGTTGACTGGGAGACGCCCGAATAATTCGGGCTTCCGCTCCACTTGGCGAATTCCGAAGTACCTGTCCGCTTTGCACCACGTTTCACACTTATACGTATGAAGCTCACTCTCCTCGAGCTCCTCGAGGCGACCGGCGGTGGCGAGATCGGCGGCACCCAGGTCGGTAATACGTTCGGGACGTACCACACCGACTCGCGCGAGGTCGTGGCGGGTGGCGTGTTCTTCGCCCTGCGCGGCGCCAGTATGGACGGCCACCGGTTCATCGCCGACGCCCTCAGCCGTGGCGCGGCTGCACTCGTAGTCGAGCGGCGCTCCGAGATCTCGCATGGGGTCGTCGAGGTCATCGTTCGCGACACCTGGGACGCGCTTTACGCCGTCGCCGGTTACGTGCGCGAGCGCGTTGATCCATTGGTGATTGGCGTCACTGGCAGCAACGGCAAGACGTCGACGAAGGAGATGGTCGCCGCGGTCCTGGAG
>CATPBF010000005.1 GCA_955652585.1 Candidatus Dormiibacterota bacterium
CCCTGAACCCCCTCCCACCTTCAGGGGGGAGGGTTGGGAGAGGGGCGTGACCTGGTGTCAGCCCTACGCGGGGGGGTCCAGCGCCTCGATGTATTCGATGACCCGACGGGTGAGCTGCGACGGGGTCGAGGCGCCGCTCGTGACACCGACCTTCCTGGCCCCCTTCAGCCAGCTGACGTCGAGGTCTTCGAGCCGGTCGACCAGATAGGCCGGCTTCTGGCCGAGCTTCTTGACGACTTCGACCAGACGCAGCGAGTTCGATGAGCGCGAGCTGCCGACGACGATAACCAAGTAGAAGTCCTGAGAAGCCTCCACATACACATACTGGCGCTCCTGGGTCGCACGGCAGATCTCGTTGTGAACCTCCGCCTGCGGATAGCGTGCCCTGACCCGACCGATCAGGTCCTCGGTGTCCCAAACCGAAAGGGTGGTCTGGCACGTGACCGCGATCCGATCGCCTTTGAGGTCGAGCGCATCGATGTCTTCGGGATCCTGGACGAGGTGCACCTTCCCCGGCGCCTCGCCCACCACGCCTTCGGGTTCGGGGTGTCCTTTGCGTCCGATGTAGACGACCTCATAACCCTTGCCGGCAAGGTCGGCGACCAGCTCGTGCGTGCGCACGACGTCGGAGCACGTGGCATCGATTGCGTTGAGACCGAGCTCGGCCGCGCGCTGCTTCACCTGGGGCGACACCCCATGGGCGGTGAAGATGACCGTGCCGTCCTTGATCTGGTTGAGTCCGGCCAGCCGGTCGGGCGGATCGACGAGAGCGATTCCCTGGGCCTGCAGGTCGTCGGTCGCGTGGGTGTTGTGGACGAGCATGCCCAGCATATGTACCGGCCCCGAGGTCTCCTCGCGGACCCGCTTGGCGATCCGGAACGCATCCACGACGCCGTGGCAGTAGCCGCGCGGCGTGATCTTGACGACTTCCATGTCTACTTCCGAGTCTACGCGGCAGGAATCGGTGGCATGATCAGGCCGGAATGGCGGTCGCCGCAGCGCTCAGCCCTGTGCTTTCCGAGCGAGCTGCCCAGGCCCGAGAGGCACGGTGGCGAAGATTCCGTGCCCTACTTCTCGACCTGGTGGTTTTCTCCATCCTGTTGAGCGTCGTCAACTTCGTTTATGGAGTGAGCCAGGTCACCTCCGGGTCGCCGCCGAACGGTCAGCCCGGCTCGTTCTTTTACACCACAGTCACCGCAGTGGCGTGGCCTTGGCTCTCCCTTCTGTGGATGGCCTACTACATCGTGCCCGAGAGCCTTTATGGGGCCAGCTTGGGCAAGATGCTCCTCGGGCTGCGCGTGGTGCACGTGGACGGCGGGCCCCTCGGCCTGGGATCGATCGTGACACGCAACGTGCTGAGATTCGTCGACGTCCTGCCCGGCTTTTACCTGATCGGCGGCCTCTCGGTCCTTGTTACTTCCAACAGCCAGAGGGTTGGTGACAGGTGGGCAGGCACCACTGTAATTGCGAGAGATCAAGCCCTGGAGCCGTATGCGACTCGGAATCCACCGCTGGGTGCAAACCGGCTGCTTGGAATCGCACTGGTGTTGGCGCTTGGGTTCACGGTCGCGTTTGCTTACTTTGGCCGCCCTCCGCTCGTGTTGGAGAGCATGTTCAACCGGCACCTCTTGATGGCGCCGGATCTGACCTCGTACCAGTTGGGAGCACCGCAGTGGGGCTTCGGCCAGGTCACGTATCCGCTGACCGCCCATGAGGGAGCCCTGGCGTGCAGCGGCTCGATTTCGCTCCAATGGAGCTGGCCACTTGGTTGGACGATGAGCGACGGGACGCTCCTGTGCCCGCCTTAGTCGATACCCGCGAACAGGTCGCTCTCCGGTAGCTCGGAACCTGGCTTGCCGCGAGCCAGCTGGTAATGCTCGGTGCCAAACGCAAGCCGGTAGATCTGGTCGGCCATGTTGGCGAACCAGGACTTCGGGTCGTTCTGGCTCACGTGGGCGGCGAAGGCTTCTCGCTTGCGGTCGATGAACTCGGACACGTCTACTTTGGTCGTGATCAGCTCGTCCGGCGTCCCGGGAATCTGCAGGCCCACTCCTTGCTGTCGCGCCTCCTCCGGCATCTGCTCCATAAAGGCTTTCATCGCCGAGCGCGGGATCGCGTTGTAGTAGAGCTTGCGTGGTCGCCAGCCTTCCGTCTCCAGCAGGTCGAGCGCGGCGTTGGTGACGTAGTGGGCCTTGATATGGTCGGGGTGGCCGTAGGTCCCGTCTTCGGCGTAGGTGACCACCACCTCAGGCTTCTCCTCGCGCAGGATGGCCGCCAGACGGCCGGTCGCCTGAGCCAATGGGGCCTTGTGAAACGACTTCGGGTTCTCGTTGTCCGGGGTTCCGACCATGCCGGAGTCGCGATAACCAAGGAACTCTGAGCGGTTGACGCCGAGGATTCCGGCGGCTTTCTCCAGTTCCTTGGTGCGCACCTCGCCGAGGTGTGGCCGGGTGGCCTTCTCGTCCATGTTGTAGATCTCGCCGACCTCGCCGCGGGTCGCTGTCACCAGCACCACGCGATGCCCGTCCGCGCGAGCTTTCATCATCGCGCCGCCCGTTGATATCGCCTCGTCGTCCGGGTGGGCGTGAACCAGGAGCAGGGTGCTCATGATCCGACCAACAGGTCGGCGATCTGCTTGATTCCACCGTGGCCGGGGCCAGGGATGGTGCGATCGGCTGCCGCCTCGACTTCCGGCGGCGAGCCCTCGATCGCGACGCCAAGCCCTGCCCAGGCGATCATCGAGGCGTCGTTGCGGCCGTCGCCGACCGCCACCGTCTCCGCCTGGGCGACGCCCAACCGCTCGCAGACGAACTGCAGAGCCGCCGCCTTGTCGCTCTCGACGCTGGTGAACTCGAGGTAGGTCGGCATCGACGTGGCGGCGTTGAGCCTGCCCGCCCAGCGGTGCCGGACCTCAGGCAGCAGCTTCTCCAACGTCGCACCGGAGGCGACGATCACCAGCTTGGGCGTCGTAGGGCCCATCGCTTCGTCGAGGTCCCCAACCACATGGATCTCCATGCCCGCGTGCTCGGAGTATTCATGCGCCTCCGGCCGGTCGCGCTCGATCAGCAGCAGGTCGTCGCGATATGCCTGGACGTGTAGGTCGCGCTCGCGCGCGAAGCGGATGACCTCCATCGCCAGCTCGTGCGCGATGCCTTGGTCGAGGATGGTTTCACCACTCGGCATACGCACCTGCGCGCCCTGATAGCAAATGATTGGCCCGACCAACCCCAGGCGCTGTACCCACGGCAGCGCCCCCGGAAATGGACGCCCGGTGCACGCGATGACCTCGACGCCGGCGGCCTTGATCCGCGCCAGCGCTTCGCCGTCGCGCGGGTCGAGGTTGAGGCGCGGATCGATGATCGTGCCGTCCAGGTCGAGGGCGAGCAAGCGGTACCTGCTCCGGCCGGCTATCGCTTGACCTCGGGATTGACCAGGTTCGGCGGGCGGCCGCCCCGCACCGCCGTGGCCATGTTGCGCGCCGCCATCGCCGACATCTCGGAGCGGGTCCGAGTCGTCGCGCTCGCGATATGCGGGGCGAGGACGACGTTCGGCAACACGACGAGGCCCGGGTGCACTGCGGGTTCTCGCTCATACACGTCGAGACCGGCGCCGGCGATCTTCTTGGCGTTCAGCGCCTCAACCAGGGCGGCCTCGTCCACCACCGGCCCGCGCGACGTGTTGATGAGGATCGCGGTCTTTTTCATCTGGCCGTACTGCGGAGTGCTGAGCAGGTGATGCGTCTCTTGGGTGAGCGGCACGTGCACCGATACGAAATCAGATTCCGCGAGCAGCCTGCCCAGGTCGACCCGCGTGGCGCCCAGCTGCTGCTCGGCATCCGGCGGCAGCGGATTCGGATCGTAGTACAGCACGCGCATGTTGAAGCCCTTCGCGCGGTGCGCGACCCCACGGCCGATGCGGCCGACGCCGATGAGGCCCAGCGTCGCGCCGAATACATCGGCGCCGAGCATCATGTCGATCTCCCAACCCCTGAACTGGCCCGACCGCGTGAAGGCGTCGGCTTCGACCACTCTCCGCGCCGTCGTCATCAGCAATGTGAACGCAAAGTCGGCCGTCGCGTCGTCGAGCACGCCGGGCGTGTTGGTCACCATCACTTTGTTCGCGGTCGCGGCGGCGACGTCGATGTTGTCGAAACCAACGGCCACATTGCTCACGATCTTCAGGCCTGGTGTGGACAGCACCGTCTCGCGAATTGGATCCATGAGCTGGCTGACGATTCCCGTACAGCCCTCCGCCGCCTGCCGAATGCTCGCCTCATCAAGCGGGCGGTCAGGCGGATAAGGGACCACCTCACCCGCCTCCGCGAGAATCGCCGGACCGGGGTCGAGGATGTAGTGCATTAGAAGGATCCGTGGCTTGCCCCGCGTGCTCATGGGTTCAACCCCAACTCCTGTGCAATCGGCTTCAGGGCATCGCGGACGTTCTCCACGTGCTCGTCGAAGGGTATACCGAGCGCCTCGGCTCCGGCTATCAGCTCTTCGCGGTGCACGCCGCGCGCGAACGCTTTGTCCTTCATCTTCTTGCGCACAGTGCTGGGCTCGACCGAGCTCAGCGACTTGTCGGGCTTGACCAGCGCGCAGGCGATGATGAAGCCGCACATCTCGTCCACGGCGTTGAGCGTTTTGCGGATGTTCGAGTCACGCGGGACGTTCAAGTAGTCGGCGTGCGACGCGATGTCATCGAGGATGTCCTCCGGCCAGCCCTTTTCGCGCAGCATCGCGATCCCCCGCATAGGGTGCTGCTCCGCGGTCGGCCCGGACTCATAGTCCCAGTCGTGGATTGCACCCAGCACTGCCCAGCGCTCCTCGTCCTCGCCGAAATGCCGCGCGTACGCGCGCATGGCCGCCTCGACGCTGCGCATGTGCCGGCGAAGCTGCTCCGACTGAGTCATCGAGGTCACCAGCTCCCATGCCTCGTCGCGCGAGGGTGTAGTCGTCACAGAATCTCCCTTAGCGCCGTAAGCAGACGCTCGTGCTGCGTGCGCGTACCGATGGTGATGCGGAACCAGCCCGCGATCGGCTCCCGATCGTAATGCCGGATCAGCACGCGGCGCTCACGAAGCGCGTCGGCGACGGCCGCGGCCGAGGCGCCCAGGGGGGGCTTGACGAATGCGAAGTTGGCCGCCGACGCTGAGTGCTCGAAGCCCTCCTCGCGCAGCTGATCCTCCAGCCAGGCCCGCTCAGCGACCACGTGACGCACGATCTTTTGGTGATGCTCCTCGTCCTCGATCGCCGTGGTTGCCGCGACGATCGCCAGGCGGTTGAGGTTGTACGAATCCTTGACTGCATCGAGATCGGAGATCAATTGCGGATGGCCGAGCGCGAAACCGATGCGCATGCCGGCCAGCGCATAAGACTTCGACATGGTGCGGAGGATGAGTAGGTTGGGATGCCTTCCCAACAGCTCGAGCTGCGACTCGGGCGCGAAGTCGACGTAGGCCTCGTCGAGCACGACCACCCCGCTCGATCGCGCGAGCACCCGTTCCACGGACATCCTGCCGTGGTGTGTGCCGGTGGGCGAGTTCGGGTTGACGAGGAACTTGAGCGGAGCGGGGTCGTCGACGAAATCGGGGGTCCACGTCCAGCCCTCGGCGGTAGGATGGGTCGAGGGCGTCACCTCGTGCACGCGGCAGAGGGGATCGAGAAGCGGGTATGTGGGGGTTGAGTACGCGACCCGATCGCCCGCGCCCGCGAACGCGCGGAAGCACATCTCGATCAGCTCATCCCCGCCGTTCCCGAGCGCAACCTGATTGGCGTCCAGCCCGAAGTGCTCGGCGATCGCGTGACGCGCCGGCGCCGCGGTGGGACTCGGATACAGGCGCAGCGACTCGCCCGCCGCGGCGGCGATCGCTTCGATCACCTTCGGAGAGGGCGGCAGGGGTGACTCGTTGGTGTTGAGCTTGACCCAGTCCTCTCCGTCGGGCGGCTGCTCGCCGGGGATGTACGGGTGATAGCCCTCGAGGGCCTTCTTCAGGAAGCTTTGCGACATTCCAGCAGGAAGGTTTCGAAGGCGAGACGTGGGCTGACGTTCTGCTCCAGGTAGCCGAGTGTGTCGAAGGACAGCTCGACGAGGCGCGCCCAGCGCCCCTGTTCAGGACCCCGGCTGGATAGCATCCGGCGGCGCAGCTCGATCTGCCAGCTGGCGATCGCGAACAGGGCTGGGTCCTCGACCTCACCCTCGCTGCGACGCCACGCCATCTGGCTGCCGTCGAGCTCGGCCGCAACCCGGAGCGGCACGTCGGCGGGGGCGCCGAAAACTTCCTCGAGGCGCCGGGTCCACTCTTCGTGGAGCTCGATCACACCTTCGTCGCCGGCCACGCGCAAAGCCCAGCCCGGCCGCCCTCGGGAAAGCTCCGCCAGCAGTCGGGCGCGCCCTGGTTCGACGTCCAGATTGAGGAGCAAGCGCTCGATGTCGGGTGCCGGAACCGGGTGGAAGAAGATGCGCTGGCAACGCGAAACGACGGTGGGCAGCACGACAAAGGGATTGAGGCTGGGGCTCGTGAGGACGATCACGCGGCGTGGATGCGGTTCTTCGAGCGTCTTCAGGAGCACGCCCTGGTCCTGGTCCCGCAGGCGCCCGACGTTCGTGACCAGGGCGACCCGGCGCGTGCCCACCGCGGGTTTGAGGTTGAGGAAGGCCTGGAGCGAGAGCTCGTGGAACTCTGGGGCCTTGTCGGGCAACAGCCGGATCTCGTTGATTGAAAGCGGTTTGATCCGGTCGTCCTCCCAGTAATCGGGGTGCCTGTGCAGGGCCGCCTCAGGCAGCAGCGCCCCAGCGAGCGCGCGGGCAATTGTCGCCTTGCCGAGGCCGGCCTCGCCGACAAAAAGGTATGCGTGCGGCAGTCGCTCGGAGGCGACTTGCGATCGGAGCTGATCGAGGGCTCGCGAGTGTCCGGCAATGCCGGAAAAAGGATCGGCCACGAGTCCGAACTCTACGGCTTCGCGGGCTCGCCGCCCTTGAGGGCTGCTCGCGTCTCGCGCTCGCGCGCGAGCCGCTGCGCACGGCCCTGCAGCCAGACCTCGCGGATGCGCTGCAGCGCGGTGAGGTTGGTCAGGATCGCCAGCAGGGTGACGACCCCGGTGAGGACGACCCCACCGAAGATCAGTCCCACCACCGTCACCACGACCCGCTCGGGCCGCGCGAACAAACCGCTCTCGCAGGTGAACCCGAGGCTCTGGGCGCGCGCCCGCACGTAGCTCACCAGGAAGGAGCCGGCGAGTGCCGCGCCGGTCGCCAGGATGAGCCAGCGTTGGAGCGGTCCGCCGGCGCTCACGAAATACGCGATCAGCCCGAGGTACATCGCGCCTTCCGAGTAGCGGTCGAGCGTGGAGTCCAGGAACGCCCCGTACGCGTAGCTGCGACCTGTCGAGCGTGCGAGGGCGCCGTCGAGTATGTCGAACGTGCCCGCGAAGGCGAGCACGACCCCGCCCCAACGAAGCTGGCCGAACGCTGTCAGCACCGCGGCGATAAATGTGAGCGCGGTGCCGACCACGGTGATCTGGTTCGGCGTCACCGGCAGCCGCTGGAGCGCGGACATCAGCGCCTCGGCATGACGGCGGACCCACGCCTCAAACCGCGTCGTGAACATTCATCACCTCTCGTGAGTCCACGGCCTCTCGCTGTTGGTGCAGCCGGCGCGCTTCCTTGTAGACGTCTACGACCTGCGCCGCGACCTCCTCCCAGGAATAGCGGCGGGCCTTCTGGAGACCGTAGGCGCCCATTCGCCGTCTCAGCTCTTGATCGCGCGCCAGGACGACCAGCGCCGCACCGAGCTCGGCCCAGCCCTTCGGGCTGACCGTCAGGCTGTCGCGACCAGGCTCGAGCACTGACATGTAGCCATCGATCTCGGTGGCCACTACCGGCAGGCCGGTCGCCATTGCTTCGAGCAGGACGATCTCGAAACTCTCGGCGCCGGTGGCCGGCGCTCAAAAGATGTCGGCGCTGCAGTAGTACCGAGGCAGAACGGAATCGGGGACATAACCGGCCAGCACCACGTCGGGCAGGCGGTGCCTCGAGATGTACGACTCGACGCGGCTCCGCAGCGGGCCGTCGCCGACAACGATGAGCCTGCTGTTCGGAACCCGCGGCTTCATGAACTCGTAGCCGCGGAGGAGGTCTCCGAGTCCTTTGCGCTTCTCGAGCCGGCCGACGAAGAGGATGTTGACCCGGTCGTCTCGCAGGTGCCGGATCGGCGTGTGCCCAGGATGGAACGTGCCGATGTCGATGCCGTTGGGGATGACCTGCAATGGGAAGTCTGGAAAGTAGCGCTGCACGAAGGCCTTCGCGGGCTCGCTGACGGCAATGCCGCGATGCAAATGGGCCAGGTATGGCTCGAGCAACGGGCGGCCGTAGTAGTAACCGATGTTGGACTTGGCGAAGGCGTGGAAGGTGCCGACGTTCGCCGCCTGCGACATTCGCAGCAAGGTCATAGGGAGCGCAGGCATCAGCGGTTCGTGGAAGTGGAGGACGTCAAAGCGTTCCCGTTCCACGATCGCGGCCACGCGGTCGGCAAGGTGGAAACTGAGCGTGATCCGCGCGACGGACTCGTTGACCGGCAGGGCGATCGGGCTTCCGATCCGATAGAACTCGGCGGTGTCGAAATCCACGTCCGCACGGCTGGAAGGAGCGAAGATCCGCACCTCGTGGTCCTGACGCCGGAGCTGGCGGGCGAGGTGGCGCACGTGATCGGTCACGCCGCCTGGCGAGGCGAAGTCGTATGGCGAGACGAGCCCGATCTTCACGGAGCGCCCTCCCATATGCGGTGCGGTACGTGCCATTGCTCCGGATGCCGCCGAATGAATCCCTCGATGTGCCGCAGCAGCTCCTGCGTCACCCGCACCTCATCCGCCCTCGGGTCGTGGGTTGGCTGCGCGATCACGGGAGGCGCTGTCTCCGCTCTGTAGGTGTCGTCGGGGAGCCGGTAGACGCATGCCGGCAGGAGGGGCGTGCCCAGCCGCAATGCGATCGCCGCCGGTCCCATCGGAATCGGTGCGGGCCGTCCGAAGAACGGCATCATGTGCCCCGTCCCGGTGATGTCGCGATCGATCGCCGTGATGACAATCTCCTGTTCCTTCAGAGCCTCGGTCACCTTGCGCAGGCCGCCGAGATGCAGAGCCAAGACGCTGATGCCGAGACGCGCCCTGGTGTCCCGATACCACTCGTAGAGGGCCCGCGGTTCCAGCTCTTCGGCGAACAAGCTGACCGGCGACACCGTCGCCGACCAGATGGCGGACGCGACCTCGTAAGAGCCCATGTGGCATGAGATGACCAACACGCCCTTGCCCATCGCGCGAGCCTGCGCGAGGTTCTCCAGGCCGTCGACATGCATCAGCGGGCGCATCGCTTCGACATTCATGCGAGGCAGCATCATCAGGTCCGCGTAAGCCTTGGCGTGGTTGCGAAAGTTGACCCACGAAATCTTCCGGAGCTCGACCGGCGTGAGCTCTGGGCAAACGATCGCGAGGTTGTAGTCGAGCCGCGGCCGCGCCAGCGGAGAGAACATCCAGGCGAATCGCGCTGCGAGCACGGCCAGCGCATACGCCCACGATCGGGGCAACCGCTCCACGATCGACTGCATCAGCTTGAATGCGCGCCAGCGCCATTCACTCACTCCCCAGTCCCGAACATCGGCCGAAACGCATACCACTGGTCGGGTCGCTCTCTGATGAACTCTTCGAAGCGGGCGATCACGCGCTGCATGACGTGTTCTTTCGTCTCGCCCTCGTGCAAAGAAAGAGCAGGGTCGAGTCGGATGTGGTGGCGACCCGGCGCCGTCATGTACTGGGTGGCGGGCAGCAGAGCGGCTCCCGTTTTGAGCGCGAGGGCGGCTGGGCCGCCGGGCACGATCGCGCGCCGGCCGAAAAAACGCACCTGCGTACCGGGTCCTTGCTCGAGGTCGCAGAGGAGGGCCACGATGCGGTTGGCGCTGAGCGCCTCGGTGAGCGCACGGACCGCGGCGCGACCGAGCATGATCACGCTCAGCCCGAAACGCTGGCGGGTCTGGACCACAGCGTCGTTCAAAGATCCGGGGAAGCGCTCGGCGACGGCGGAGATCTGGTAACCGAGCGCCGCCGCGTACGAGCCCGCCACATCCCACGAC
>CATPBF010000006.1 GCA_955652585.1 Candidatus Dormiibacterota bacterium
AATGCGCTCTATGGCGTGAGGCTGTCGTCGCTGCTCGGCGTGCGAGGGCTGCGCCGCGCGGGTGCTGCCCAATTCGTGATCGACGAGACCACCGCGATGGCGATCGCCAGAGAAGCGCCTGCCGAGAGCAGGTATGCGTTCTGGGCCACCGGGGTGGCCCTGTTCATCCTGTGGAACCTGGGCACGCTGATCGGTGCGCTGGCCACCCATGCCTTGCCGAACCCAAGAGTCTTTGGCCTGGACGCCGCCCCGCCAGCAGCCTTCCTCGCATTACTGGCCCCGCGCCTGCGGGCGCGCGAGCCGTTTGCGATCGCGATCGCCGCCGCGGTGGTGGCGCTGATCTGCCTTCCGTTCGTACCGGCCGGGATCCCGCTCCTGATCGTGGCCCTAGTCGTCGTGCTCTACGGCGTGTTTCGCGTTCCCGCTTCGCGGGGGGGTCGGCGCGAAGCGCCGGATGGGGAGTCGCACTAACCAAATGCTTTGGGCTGGATTACTGACCGCGTCGGCTGCCTGCTACCTGCTCAAGCTCGCCGGGCTTTCGCTGCCCGCCCGCCTCCTGCAGGACGCTCGCGTCCAGCGGACGATACCCCTGGTCCCGATTGCGCTGCTAGCCGCGCTGGTGGCAACGCAGACCTTCTCGACCGGCCATCACCTGGTGCTGGACGTGCGCGCCGCCGCGCTAGGGGTGGCTGCGATCGCCGTGCTGTTGCGGGCGCCGTTCCTGTTAGTGGTGGCTTCGGCCGCCGCGACCGCTGCTTTATTGCGCTTGCTCTAAAGCACCCGGCGCGAGGGCGCCCAGCAGCCGCGATGACGTAGCGTTGGCTGCGTGAGCCGGGAAGTCGAGGAGTTGAACCGGCGCCTACTGCGCGCCCGCGACGCCATGGACCGCGCCTACGCCGAGCCGCTCAACGTCCGCGCCGTGGCCGCGGTGGCCCATCTCTCCGAGGCGCACTTCATCCGCAGGTTCCGCGCCGTCTTCGGGGAGACGCCGCACCGTTACCTGCAGCGGCGGCGGGTGGAGCGCTCGATGTTCCTGCTGCGGGAGACCAACCGCAGCGTCACCGACATCTGCTTCGATGTGGGCTTCACCAGCCGGGGGACCTTCAGCCGCACGTTCCGGGAGATCGTCGGCGAGGCGCCGTCGCGTTACCGCGCGGGGCATGGGCCGATGGTGGCGCCCAACTGCTTCCAGCTCTGGGCCACGCGGCCGGTGGTGGCGGCGGGGGTGGCGATGCAATCGAGCAGTTTTGGAGACGCCGCCGCGGCAGCCGCTTCCTAGCATGGAGGTCGTCCCCATCAAATCTGGCATAGGAGCAAACAAGCGATGATCACCAAGCTGAACGTCACCTCCGTCTGGGTCCTCGACAAGGAGGAGGCTCTCGACTTCTACGTCAACAAGCTCGGGCTGGAGAAGGGCTCGGACTTCAAGCAGGGTGCCTACCGATGGCTGACGGTGCGCGTCCCCGGCGACCCTGGCGTCGAGATCTCCCTTGAACAGCCGGGCCCGCCGGTGCAGGACGAAGCCACCGCTGCGCAGCTCCGCGAGCTGATCAGCAAGGGCGCCATGGGCGGAGTGGTCTTCCTCACGGACGACGTCCGGGGCCTGTACGAGACCCTCAAGAAGCGCGGCGTCACCGACTTCACCCAGGAGCCCACCGATCACGCGTACGGCACCGACATGGGCGTCCGCGACCCGTTCGGCAACGCCATCCGGATCCTCAAGCCGAAGAAGGTCGCCCATGAGGCGAAGGCCTGACCGGCCCGCCTGACTACATCTGGCCGGCGGTTGACTCGACGGACGCGGCGAGAACCGCCGGCCACCCGTTGGCCGTGACGTACACGTTCCCCAAGGGGATGCTCGCCTTTCCCTTGGCCCCGCGGGCCCAGGCTTAGCTCAGGGCTCGATTTTCTGGATTGGGTGCCTGGCCAGAAAGTCCAGCACGATTGCATTGCACTCGTCAGCGCGCTCGAGGTATGCCCCGTGTAGCCCGCCGTCGATGATCCGCAGCTCTGCGTCAGGGATGGCGGATGCAATCAGGGGCGCGTTGGCCGTGGGATTCAACCGGTCGGCCGAGCCGTGCAGAACCAGAGTTGGATTCTTGATCGTGGGCAGCAATGCCCACGCGTCGTGAGCCTCGCTGCATTGAAAGTGGAGCGCCTGAGCAAAGGGCGGAATCGCGCGCTCCTGCATCGCCTGAAGCACCTCCATATGGGTGGCGATCCACCCCGGCGTGAAGAGCGTGCTCATCACCAGCTTGGCAGCCTCCTGGTCTGCAAGGCCTTTGGTCATCGCCGCGCTGATTTCCGAATCCCTGGCCACGCCATGAGCGTTTCCGGGAGTGGTTGAGCAAAGGATCAACGATGCCACCCGAGCGCCATGCTCTATGCCCAGCCATTGGCAGATGCGGCCGCCCATCGACACGCCACATGCGTGGGCGCGTTCGATGCCGAGCGAGTCGAGCACCGCGATTGCGTCCGCGGCCAGCAAGCGGGTGGTGTAAGCCGGCTCGGTCGGTTTGTCACTGAGGCCAGTGCCGCGGTGGTCGTAAACGATGACCTGGTAACGGGTCTGCAAGCCCTCCCGCACACCGTCCCAACTGTGGTGGTCGCTGGCCTGCCCGGCGACGAGCAGCAGCGGTTCGTCGTCGCCGTATGTCTCGTAGTAGATGTGGCAGCCGTTGGAATCTGCGATCGGCATTGCGAGCTACAGAACGAGTCTAAGGTTCCAGCTTCAGGGTCAGGATCTGGAACGGCGTCAGCTCCAGGTCGATCACGCCATCGCGCACGTCGACTTCTTCGCGGCTGCGCTCGAGCAGGTCGCACAGGAATGCACGCGATGCGGGCAGCGTCGTCCGCAGCCGGGCTTGGCAAGGCCGGCCCCACGCCTCGTAGAGACGCACGATCGTCGCGCCCGAATCCTCGGCGCGCTTGATCGCCTCGACGATCACCTCTCGGGTGTCGATCTCGACGAGCGACCGGGACGAGCCGGCCGCCAGGCTGCCATGAGCAGGCAGCAGCGGAGCGTTCAGGTCCTCCGCGGCTTCGATGACCCCGGCCTTTCGGAAATCCCCGGGATGCGGCATCAAGGCGTACGTGAACTGGTGGCCGCCGAGGTCGGCAGTCGGGTCTGGATGCGTCGGTCGGCGCAACAGCGAGAGTCTCATCACCGATCCATGGATGTCGTATCCGTGCTTGCAGTCGTTGAGCAAAGCGACACCGTACTCGCCGTCGCCTAGATCCGCCCAGCGCTGCGCGCACACTTCGAACATCGCCTTGGCCTGGCTCGTGTCTTCGTGCGTCGGCCGCTTGAGGTGTCCGAACTGGATCTCGTAAGTCGCCTCGCGTGCTGCAACGGTCACCGGGAACGCGACCTTCAGCATCTTGTGCCGCTCCTGCCACTCGACAACTGTCTCGAAGCGGAGAACTCGCGAACCGGCGTCAAGGGTCATGGTCTGGAACAGCCATGACCGGCCGAACTTGCGTCCGAGAGCGAGCAGCCCGCGCAGACCGCCGCGCTGCTGAACCTTCTCGACCGCGGTCACCTCGACGAACGAGTCGCGGTGCTTGGCGTCGAGATCCCAGGCATCCCAGCGGGCGGGGTTGTCCTCGTGCAGCTGCAGCAGGTTGCCCGGCCCGCTCAGCACCTCGCGATCCACTTCTTTGTCCCAGATCGAGGTCAGCACGGCGCGGTCGTCCCATTCGACGCGGAGCAGCTCGTTTTCCATGCTGTGGTCCGTGACAGAGACCTCGGGTTCATGTTTGCGAGGGACGACAACCGCCCAACCGCAAGGCGGAGCCTCGATGCGTGCGTATTCGCTGCCGAGGCTGACCACCTCGGCGCGCGGATGAGAAGTCGAGTTGAAAGCCACCAACTCTTCGCCCTTGCCGGCAATCGCCGACATCGCCGCCTCACCGATCTCAGTCGCCCGCTTCGTGACGTGCTCGAGGTCGCGCTCCGCCTCTTCATAAACCCAGTCGATGCTCGAGCCGGGGAGGATATCGTGAAACTGGTTGAGGAGGAGCGTCTGCCACAGCGAGCTCAGCTCGGTCGAGGGATACGCGGCGCCGGCAGCCACCGACCACATCTCCGCCTCACGCAGCGCTTGCTGAGCCAGGCGATTCAGTCGCTTCGTCCGCGACTGGCTCGTGTATGTGCCGCGATGCAGCTCGAAGTAAAGCTCGCCGACCGAGGTGGCCAGGCCGTTCGCTTCGGCCGAAGCCGCCTCGAAGAAATTGCTGGCGCGACCGATCTCCACGCCCAGCCTGTGCGCCGACTCGATCATCTCCGGCTGAGGACCGCCGCCTCCGTCACCCCACCCGAACAGGTAAAGCGACCTGTGTGAGCTCTGGCCGTCCTTGAAGTTGCGGATGCTCTGGGCAACTTCCTCAGCCCTGAAGCTGCCGTTGTAGGTGTCGGCGGGCGGGAAGTGGGTGAAGATGCGCGTCCCGTCGATCCCCTGCCAGATGAAGGTGTGGTGCTCGGGCTTGTTGGTGTCGTTCCAGGAGAGCTTCTGGGTGAGGAAGAAATCGCAGCCGGCCGCGGAGATGAGCTGCGGCAGGTTGCCCGGATAGCCGAACACGTCCGGCAGCCACAGGATCTTGGTCTCGTAACCGAACTCCTCCATGAAGAAGCGCTTGCCCAGCAGCAGCTGGCGCACGAGCGACTCGCCCGAGGGTAGGTTGCAATCGGCCTCGACCCACATCGCGCCCACCGGCTCCCACTGGCCGGCGGCGACCTTGTCCTTGATGCGGCTGTAGATGTCGGGGTACGACTCCTTCATCCAGGCGTACTGCGCGGGCTGGGACGCAGCGAAGACGTAATCGGGGTGCTCCTCCATCAACGCGAGCTGCGTCGACCAGCTGCGCGCGACTTTGCGCTTGGCTTCCCGGATCGGCCACTCCCAGGCCGTGTCGATGTGCGCATGACCGACGGCCGTGATGCGGTGTTGGGTGTCGAAGCGCGCTTCGCTGATGCCCTCGCCCGCCGTATCGCGAATGACGAGCTCGGCCTGCCTCAAGACGAAAGCGGGTTCGGGCGAATGGCGCAGGGCGAGCATCGAAGGCGCAGGCTCCAGACCAGCCTCGGTGGCGCGCGGATTGGCCGCGGCTTCGAGATAGAAATCGACCTCGTCGCCATCGATCGGCAGCCAGCGGTGGTTGGGGTCGACCCCGCGCCAGGGCTTGCCGTCCTTCCACGCCAGAGCTTCGCACGTGAATCCAGTCGGCCCGTCGAAGCCGAGGTCGAAGCATGCGACCACTCGCTGTCCGGCGCGATGCTTTGGTACCCGGCCACCACGTAGAGTGACGTGAAACCACATGGTGCTCCAGGGCGGGCCCCACGGATCGCCGACTTTGATCGGCGCGAACTGTCCCCGAATCGCGTCGGCATAGCTGATCGGCTCGCCGCGGACGGAGAACGCTGTCAACTCGAGAGGCGTATTCGTCTCGTCAGTCTAGTTAGCCTTCTTGGCGGTGACAGTTCGCATCGAAACCGCTACCCACGCCACTCCCGAGCTGCGAGACGCATTGGCGGTGCTGCTGCCCCAGCTCAACCCGTCGCTTCCGATTCCGAGCCTGGAGCACTTGGTCGCGGTCCTGGCCGACCCGGCGGTCACGCTCCTGGTGGCACGGGATGGACCGCTTACATTGGGTGTCGCCGCAGTAGTCGTTTATGTGACCCCGATCTGGCTCAAGGCGCGAATCGAAGATGTGGTAGTGGACTCGGCCGCGCGCGGGCGCGGCGTCGGTGAGGCGTTGGTCAGGGCATGTATCGAGCTGGCCCGCAGGCGTGGAGCGGGCATCGTCGAGCTCCAGTCGGCCCGGTCGCGCGACGCCGCCAACCGCCTCTACCCGCGACTGGGATTCGCTCTGCGCGACAGCAACGTCTACCGCCTGAACCTGCTCTAGCTGAGCAGCTTCTCCAACCGGGTCACGGTGGCGGCCAAGGCGGCGAAGGCCGCATCCACCGGTTCTGTCGACGACATGTCCACGCCGGCAAGCCTCAATCCGTCGAGCGGATACATCGAGCCTCCGCTCTTGAGGAACTCGATGTAAGCATCGGCGGCGCCTCGATCGCCGGCCGCAACCCTGTTCGCGAGGTGGTGGGCGCCGGCGATCCCCGTGGCGTACTGATAGACGTAGAAGTTGCTGTAGAGGTGGGTGTGGAATTGCGCCCAGGTCGAGCCGGCCCGGTCGCGATCGGGCCCGCTCATGTCGACCTCGTCCCCATATACCTCGCCGATGAGGCTGGCCGTCATGTCATTCAAGTAGGCGGCGGTGATCGGGCCTCCGCGCTCCACCCGCTCATGCAGCTCCAGCTCGAGCCTCGCCAGGGTGGGCATGATGAAGAAATAGCGGTAGAAATTCGCCATCGCCTCTTCGAGCACCGCGATCTGAAACCCAGGCTCATGCTGGGTGTCGAGCAGGTATCGCCGCGTGAGCGCCTGGTGCATGTTCGATGCCACCTCGGCCTGGAACAAGCCGTAGTTGGAGTAGACGAACGGCTGCGTTCCGCGCGCGTAATGCGAGTGCATCGAATGACCGAGCTCGTGAGCGAGCGTGCTCATCGCGAAGATGTCCTCGTTGTAGCTCATGAAGATGAACGGGAAAGTGTCCGGCACGCCGCTCGAGAAGGCGCCCATCCGCTTGCCCTTGTTCGGATAGACGTCGACCCAGCGGTCCTCTAGGGCGCCCTTGCGGAGAACGCGCACGTACTCCTCGCCAAGCGGGGCCACTCCGGCCGCCACCCACTCGACCGCCTGCTCGTAAGGGACCTGCAGCCTGAAGTCTTGAAGGGGCGCGCGGGTGTCATGAGCCTTGAGCACGTCGAGCCCAAGCGTCTTGCGCCGCAAGCTCCAGTATCGGTGCCACGTGCCCACGTTGGCCCGGAACGCCTGGATGATGTTGTGAAAGACCTCGAGAGGGATGAACGCCGGCTCCAGAGCCGCATGCAGAGAAGACGCGTACCCGCGCGCGCGCGCGTAGAAAACATCGCGCTTGATGCCGGCCGCCAGGCTGGTCGCCATCGTGTTCTGGAAGGCGAGGTGGGCATCGGCGTAGCTCTCGTAGGCGGTGCGCCTGATCGATGGGTCGGGGCTGGTGAGCAGCGCGCCGATGGTGCCCTGCGCCACCTCCTCCGCACCTTCGACCCCGACTGCGGGCTGGAACTTCATGTCGGCGTTTGCGAGCACGCTGTGCGCGGAGACGGCGCTGGCGAGCGGGTCCGACACCCGGATGAGAACCTCCTCCACCTCAGGCGATCGCACATGGCTTTCAAGCTTCTCGAGGCGGTCGAAGTAGTGCCCGAGGTGGGCGAGCCGTGGCGACTTTGCGGTCCATTCGCGGAGCTTTGGGAGCCCGATGGCGTACATCTCGGGCAGCGCGAAGGACATCGCCGCCCACAGCTGCGCGCCGACGGTTCGGGTGCGGTCGGTGCGCGCGACCGCGGCTTGGTTGGTGACGTCAACCGAGTACGACATCGTGCTGTAGACGGTCAGCTTCCCGAACAGCCGCTGCAGGCTTTCGGTCGCGTCGAACCAGTCGGCGAGGGTATCGGGCGAGTCGCCGAGGCGGCCTTTGAACTCCGCGAGGTCGGGCAGCCGGACGAGCACGGTCTCGAGGGCGGAATCCCAAGCGGCCTCATCCGGAAAGACGCTGGCCGCGTCCCAAGTGAAGCGCGAATCCACCTCAGCCCGGGTGGGCAGCGTCCTGGCCACGGCCGCTAAGGGTAACGGCTTCCCGGGCTCGGGTTCGTCATACGATTGGGGCTGATGCCAAGCGTACGGGCCAACGAAATCGAAATCGAGTACGAGGAATTCGGCGATCCGGAAGCCGCGCCGCTACTCCTCGTGACCGGCCTGGGCGCCCAGATGATCAGCTGGGACGAAGCGTTCTGTGAGCAACTCGCAGACAGCGGTTTCCACGTAATCCGCTTCGACAACCGGGACTCCGGCATGTCCACGCGCATGGAGGCGGCGGGGCCTCCTGACATGGCGGCCGCGCTCACTGGCGAGCTTCATCCGGCGTACACGCTCGATGACATGGCCGACGATGCTGCCGGCCTGCTCGACGCCCTGGGGATCGAAGCCGCACACGTAGTCGGAGCGTCGATGGGAGGCTTCATCTCTCAGCTCATCGCGATCAACCACCCGGACCGCGTCCTCTCGCTGACCTCGATCATGTCCGGCCCCAGCCGGCTTGAGGGAGTTCCTCCAACGCTCGAGGGCTCGGCCCTCTTGTTCGCCAAGCCGCCGTCGACCCCCGCGGCAAGCGTCGAGATGGCGCTGGTGGGTCGCCGGGCGCTGCTCGGCTCCTTGGATCCTTTCGACGAGACGTTCGAGCGCGCGAAGGCAATGCGTGCGGTGCGGCGCGCCTGGTACCCGGTCGGGACTGGCAGGCAATTGCTGGCGATCCTGGCCGCCCACCCCAGGCTCGAGAGCTTGCAAAGCGTTCGCGTACCCACCCTCGTGATCCACGGCCAGGACGACGTCCTGGTGCCGGTCGAGAACGGCCGCATGGTGGCCGCCGCCGTGCCGGGCGCCCGCCTGCTCGAGCTCGAGGGGATGGGCCACGACATCCCCAAGCGCGTTTGGCCGCGGGTGATCGACGCCATCGTCGAAACGGCCCGCAAGGCGAGCGTCGCCCAGCCGCACGCGTAGTGGTTGTACTCGCCGGCAGCCTGGACGGCATCAGTCCGGCGCTGGCGGTGCTGGCGGGCCTGGTCTCATTCGTGTCGCCGTGCGTGCTCCCACTGGTACCCGCGTACCTCGCATATCTCGGCGCGCGGGCTGGACAGCCGGTCGCGGCGGCCGCGCCCAGCACCGGCGGTGTCGCCACCCTTGATTCCGCACGTTTGACGCCAACCGCTCGCTATCCAGCGTCAAATTCCGCACGTTTGGCGCCAGCGGTGCGATTTGAGTCGCAGTCGTTGCCCGTGGTCACCGCGGGCCTCGGGTTTGTGGCCGGACTGTCGCTGATCTTCATCCTCTTCTTCTATTTGTTCTCCCTCGCGGTGCAGCCCTTCCGCGCATACGTTCCGGTGGTGGCGGGCGTGTTAGTCATCGCGTTCGCGCTGCATGTGGCCGGCTTGATCCGCCTCCCGTTTCTGGACCGCGAGTACCGGGTGATGGATCGAGCGCCGTCGAGAGGCGGCGTCGCCGGCGGGTTCGTCCTGGGCATGGGCTTCGCGAGCGGATGGACACCATGCATCGGCGTCACGCTGGGGGCCGTGCTCAGCTCCGCGGTCACGTCCGGGACCACGAGCCAGGGGCTGGTCTTGATAGTCGCCTACTGCCTGGGGCTGGGGCTCCCGTTCGTCCTGCTTGCGTTCGCGCTCGAGCGGGCCCGGCCGCTGGTTCGCGTCATCAACAGCCATCGCCGGGCGATCGACCTCGTCTCGGCCGCGGTCCTGGTCGTCATGGGCCTGCTGCTGCTGACGAACAAGCTGACGCTCCTGTCGACTGGGATCACGCAGCTCGTCCCGGCGTGGCCGTCGGGGAGCCTCTGACCCCGCGGATTCGGCACGTCTGGCGCCAACCGCGCGCCTCCACCCATGGGATTCCGCATCGCTGGCGCCAGACGGGTCTTAAAGGCCGAAATAGCCGCGGCGGCTGAAGACCATGGGCGAGACACCGTCGCGGTGGTCGCCCTCGACGACATTGCCGATCAGGATCCAGTGGTCGCCAGCCTCGATCGTGTCCCGCAGTGTGCACAC
>CATPBF010000007.1 GCA_955652585.1 Candidatus Dormiibacterota bacterium
GGCACCTTCGGGCCCTCGCGGACCAACGAGTTGAAAAGGGTCTCTTTGAGGTCGAGCAGGAACGGGTCGCCGTACTCATATTCCTTCAGCTCGTCGGAGGCGTCGTTTCCGATTCCGCCTCGCAACAGCTGGTGCTGTCCCATTCGGGTCTTCTTGAGCTGGTCGAATATGTCGCGCAGCGCCGATTGGCCGATGCGCCGCATGCCGCGCGGCGTCAGCTCCATACGCCGACCTTTGCGCTCGACGTAGCCGGCTTTCTCGAGCACCTCGGTGAGCTTTCGCAGTTGGTCGAGCGCTTGCCTGGCCTCATCCCCAAGCAGCTGCTGCGCGAGTGAGCGGTCAACGTCGTCCGGGCGAAAGCTGCCGCGCTCCAACTGTGACTCGAGCCGGTCCATCTGCTGCAGCCGCTCCATCAGGCCCATCGCCTCGCCCATGGAGAGGGGGTCCTCGCCGAAGAATGGATAGCGCTCGGCCATCTCCGACGGCGGCATCATCGCCTGCATGAACCCGGACAGCCGGGCCAGCTCGAGGCGAAGTGAGTCGTCCTGGAGAAGCGCGTCCATCATCTGGCGCAGCTCTTCACGCGCCTCCGGGCTCATGCTCTGAAGCAGAGACTGCATTTGCGCCATCTGGCGCTGCAGGTGCTCCAGCAGCTCGTCGAGGCTGTTGATGCCGGGCGGGAACATGTCGCTGTAGCGCTCCATGAACCCGTTGAAGTCGGGCGTCCGGCCCTCCATGCGGTCCTCGAGCATCTTGTTGAGCTCACGCACCATGTCCCGGACTCGCGACAGGTCCTGGCCCTGCATCTGCTGGATAGAGCCCTTCAAGCCCTGGAACATCTGGTCGACCATCTGCTTCTGGAGCCGCTGCATCAGCTCTTCGAACTTCTGGCGCGCCTGGTCGTCGACGAATTCGTAATCGCGTAGAGACTTGACGCGGCCGCCCAGGTCGTCGGGTAGGCGATCGAGCTGCTCGCGCCGCTGGCGGGCGATCCGCTCCATCAGCTTCTTGGCCTCGGGCGTCGCCGCCTCGTCCACACGCCGGTCTATGCCGGCGCGCTCCGCGTCGATGACCTCCTGCACCTCCTGGCGCAGCTGCTCGACGGTGGAGTCGAGGTTGTATTTGCCCAGCTCGCGTTCTCGCGCCTCCCGAAGCTGCTTGAGCAGCTGCTCCAGGCCCGGCATGTTCGGCGCGCCCCAGCGCAACAGGCGCTGCAGCGCGGCGTTGAGGTCGCCGTAGTTCATGAGGTCGTCGGACAGGGCGTCCAGAACGTCGCCCGCGTCGAGGTCGTCGAGACGCTGGGAGCCGTCCCACCGCGAATAGCGGAACTTCACCCGGTTCACGCTAGCAGGCCGAGCCCCTGGCGGCGGACGTTATACGGTGTCGCCCGGCTTGATGTCGAGGACCTCGACACTCGGGCCGACCAACTCCTGCAGGGCGCTCGGCCGCCCGATCAGCGGCGGGAACGTGCCGAAGTGCATCGGCACCACGGTTTTGACGCCCAGGAGCGAGACCGCTTTGGCGGCGCGCGCCGGTCCCATGGTGTAGAAGTCGCCGATGGGCAGGAAGGCGACGTCGAAGTGGCTCAGCTCGGCGATCAGCGCCATGTCCCCGAAAACGTCCGTGTCGCCCGCGAAATAGACCGTGAAGCCGTTCTCGAACTCGATCACCATCCCGCACGCTTCGCCGCCGTACACGATCTGCGCGCCGTCCGAGATGCCGCACGAATGCTCGGCGTGGACGAGCGTGATCTTGATGCCGCCGACATCGATGGTCCCGCCCTGATTGCCGCCGATCAGCGTCTCGCCTTCGATACCTTTGGATCCCAGCCAGCTCGTGATCTCGAAGTTGCTCACGATTTTGGGTTTGGTCGCGCGAGCAATTTCGAGCGCGTCGTGGATGTGATCGAAGTGGCCGTGGGTGATGAGCATGAGGTCGCACTTGTCGACCTTCTTCAGGGCTTCGGGCGCCACCGGGTTGCCCATGACCCATGGGTCGATGATGATCTCCTTCTGCTTGGCGCTCCGAACCTTCCACGTGCCGTGCCCGACCCAGGTGAAACTGACATGAGCGTTAAGCGGCATTCGTGATCCTCCCCATCATGCGGCCGAGCGGAAGAGCCGATTCTCCCACAGCGCCAAAACGAAGATCGCAATCGCGGCGATCGTCCAGAGATTCGGAAAGAAGAGGTCACACGGCTGTCGTACGAATCCGAGCAGGAAGATGCCGAGCAGCGCCATCGTGAGCGCCCGCCTCTGCTCGAGGGCGCGGACCGCGAGCAGAAGGATCAACGGCAGCAGAGGCAGCCACTGGTACGGCCACACCTCGTTGGGTATAAGCGCGCCGAGCGCAAAGCCGAGCGACATGCCATAGGGAGGATTCCATCCACTACGCCATGCCGCCCACACCGCTCCGACTGCAAACAGGATTGCGCTGAGATAAGAGAGCACCAGCGCCACTTCCGGAAGGTGGATCGGCGAGGTGACCGCGACGTACCCGCTGCCGGAGGGCTGTTGATAGGTCTCGCCTCCAATGGTGCGCGTGAAAAGCGTGCGCACCGAGTCGTATGCGCAGTCGGAGTTGTGCGAGGCGAGCGAGGGGATGAGGACCTGCTGGTAGTAGTGCAACGCGCCGCCGAGCCCGAGCGGAATGAAGGTGATGACGGTGACCCCGACCAGCACTGCGCCGAGGCTCAACGCATAGCGGACTCGGTGAGCAGGCTGCGGGCCGATGATCATCGCCGCCGGAAAGTACTTCAGAGCCGCGGCGAGCCCACCGACCGCGCCCGCCAGCGAGGGCCGGTTTCCCTCCAGCCAGATCGAGGCCGCCGCCCCGAGCAGCAAGACGCCCCCGCGCTGCCCCGCGACGGCGTCGGCGAACAGCGGGGGAAAGTAGGCCGCGACGAGCCAGAAGATCGGGGCCGCCAGGCGGTGCCGTGGCAGCAGGACAAGGTAGATGAGCACGAGAGCCCCGATCAGCGCTGCCCCGTCGAGCGCCGTCCACACTTGCACGCCCACGCTCCTGGGCAGCAGCGCGATGGGAATGCCGAGGACCGCCACCGGCGGCGGGCTCACGAACGCGTCGAGGGTCCCTGGCGGCGCGATCACATGCGAGCGGGCGAGATATGCGGCGGCCGCGTCGTACATGTGAGCGGGGTTGGTGAGGTATGCGTGCGCCCCTTCCCACATCCCTTCGGTGTCGGGGCGCCGCTGGACGATGACGGTCAGTACGACCACCCGGATCCAGAACACCGCGGCCAGGGCCCAGTAAAGGGCTGGTCGCGTGAACACGTCGACCGCGGCCTTGCGCAGCCGGTCCACTAGTGGTGGGTCTGGGAACTAGCTCGACAAGGCGCGGCCTCGGCGGCCGGAGCCAAGGAGCCGACGAGCACGTGAGGGAGCGCATCGCGTAGATGCGTGACCGAGCGCGCGCAGGAGGCGACGCAGGCTTCAGCGCAGCCCGGCCGACTAGGCCGATGCATTGGTGAGCGGCTTCCCAGGCGCACCACTCAGCGGTGCGCTAGTCCGTCGGCGGCCGCGACTGTCCGCGCCTGCCGACGCTGGACAGCCACTCGGGATCTTTGAGGAACTTGATGAACGCCTGCACAGACGCGGGCAGCTTGCGGCGCCGGAGGTGAACTATGTGCCAGTCGCGCCGGATGGGGAAGCCGCGCACGTCGAGCTCCACGAGCCGGCCGCTGGACAGCTCCAGCGCACACGCATAACGGGACAGAACCGCCAGCCCGAGTCCCGATTCGACCGCGTGCTTGATGGCGCCGTTGGAGCCCAGCTCCATCGCGATGTGCAGCTTGGCGCCAGCCTTTCTCGCCGCCTTCTCAAGCGACCATCGGCTTCCAGAGGCCGCCTCGCGCATCACGAACGGCTGATCGGTTAGATCTTTGAGGCTCAGGCCCCCGTTTCGCGCCAGGCGGTGGCCGGCCGGCGCGACGACCACGAGCTCGTCGCTGAGAAAAGGAAGGATCGCGAGTTCCGAGTCCTTCAGGGCCGGACCGACGACCGCGAGGTCGAGCTCGTTGCGCAGAACCTGCTCCTGTACGCGTGTGCGGGTGCCGATCTCGAGCGAGATCACCAGCCCGGGGTGCAGCTTCTTGAATGCGCCCAGAGCGGCGGGCAGGATGTAGATGCCGACCGTCGTGCTCGCCCCGACGCGGAGGTTGCCGCGCTTGATCCCGCGCATCTCCTCCAGCGCCACCGCAGCCTCGTCGAGAACGTCCATCGTGCGGCGCGCGTAGCCGTACAGGATCTTGCCTGCCTCCGTGAGCTGAACACGCTTGCCCAGGCGGTCGAGCAGCGGCAGGCCCAGAGCCTCTTCCAGCTCTTTGACCTGGTACGAGACCGACGGCTGGCTGAGCCGCAGCTGCTGGGCGGCGAGGCTGAAGCTGCTGAGGTCAGCCACCGCCTTGAAGGTGCGCAATTGACGCAGCGTCATCGCGTGGTCGAGATCCAGGGGTGGGCCGTACTCAGGGCCGTGCTCGGGCACGGCGCCTACGATATGCGGTATGGCCTCCCGCAGACCAAAGAGCATGTCGCCCGTGCGGCGGACCACGCCCACGGTCGAGGATGTGGAGGCGCCGGAGCGGGCTCCGGCGTCGGTTTCAGAGCAGAAGATCAACCAGTACCGAAAGCGACGCTATCAAGCACTGCATTCGGAGAACGAGGCAGCGAACAAGCGGAGGGCGAGGGGTCTTTCGAGCGCGCGCGAACGCATCGAGATGCTGCTCGACGAAAGCACCTTCGTCGAGCTCGACCTCTTCGCCACGCATCGCGCGTATGGCTTCGGAATGGAAGAGCGCAAGATCGCCGGCGACGGCATGGTGGCGGGCTTTGGCGAGATCGACCGACGCCCGGTCGCCGTCTACGCGTATGACGCGACGGCGTTTGGCGGCTCGCTGGGCGAGGTCACTGCTGAGAAGGTCGTCAAGGTCCAGGAGCTGGCACTGCGCAATCGAGTGCCGATCATCGGCATCAACGATTCGGGCGGAGCGCGCATCCAGGAAGGCGTCGTCGCCCTCGCCGGCTACGCCGACATCTTCTATCGCAACGTGCAGTCATCCGGCGTGATCCCGCAGATCAGCGTCATCGCCGGACCGTGCACAGGCGGCGCGGTCTACTCGCCCGCAATCACCGACTTCATCTTCATCGTGGCGGGCCAGGGCTACATGTTCATCACGGGTCCGGAGGTGATCCGCGTAGTCACCGGCGAGCGGATCAACTTCGAGGACCTCGGTGGCGGCGACGTGCATAACGTGACCTCGGGAGTCGCCCACTTCCTGCCCAAGACCGAAGAGGCATGCGCTGCCGGCGTGCGCCGCCTTCTCTCTTACCTCCCCTCGAGCAACGGCGAGCGGCCACCGTATCTACCCACCACCGACGACCCCGAACGCGCGGACCGCGAGCTGCAGACGATCGTGCCCGAGGCGCCGAACAAGCCGTACGACATGCGCGAATTGGTCGGCCGCGTCCTCGACAACCGCGAGTTCTTCGAGGTGCAGCCGTTCTTCGCGCCGAATATCGTCGTCGGCTTCGGGCGGCTCGGCGGCCACGTCGTGGGCATCGTCGGCAACCAGCCCAAGGTCCTGGCAGGCGCAATCGACATCAATGCGTCGGTCAAAGCGGCGCGGTTCATCCGCTTCTGCGATGCCTTCGGGATTCCGATCGTCTCCTTTGTCGACGTTCCCGGCTACCTTCCCGGCCGCGACCAGGAGCACGGCGGGATCATCCGGCACGGCGCCAAGCTGCTTTATGCCTACGCCGAGGCCACCGTGCCGAAGCTGACTGTGATCACGCGCAAGGATTACGGCGGGGCCTATTGCGTCATGTCGCCCAAGCAGATGGGCGCGGACCTCAACCTGGCGTGGCCCACGGCCGAGATCGCGGTCATGGGCCCTGAAGCGGCCGTGAACATCGTGTACAAGCGGGAGCTTGCGTCGGCGCCAGATCCGGCCGGCCGCCGCAAGCAGCTCGTCGCTGAGTACACCGCCCGGTTCGCAAACCCGTACGTGGCCGCCGAGCGAGGCTATGTCGACGATGTGATCGAGCCCAGCGCGACCCGACGCGCGCTGATCAGAGGCCTTGAGCTCGGCCAGCGGAAGACCATCGAGCGGCCCCACCGGAAGCACGGAAATATTCCTTTGTAGGGATTTTCACCTCCCCACCACGCGGAGAGGTCCGGCCGCGTAGCGGCCGGGGTGAGGCGCCCCGACCTAGGAACTCGCGGACTTCGGCGGTACCGTCGAAAGCGACGAGCGCCGCAATCGCTCTCCCTTGCGGCAGAACTCGTCTACCGTGCCGATGAGCTCGGCGTGAGACCAGGTCAGCGGGGACACCGAGAGGGGCGCGCCGGTGTTGGGGTCGAGCTGCTCCGAAAGTAGCCCCCCTGGGAGCTGGTGGGCAACGACCCAATTGATGATGTCTCGCGCCGGCTTCAGGTCATGAGTCGTCTTGGCGACGGCGATGTACCACTGCGCCATCCAGAGCGTGCAGATGAACCAGGGGTTCCCCGGAACCTTGCGAATATCCGGGTCGGCGCGAAAGTAGTAGTCGTCTGTGTAGCGAGCGATCCCGCCCGCGGCGGCGTGGTTCGTGAGCTGATCCGAGATTGCGACCATCGTCTCAGTGATGCGCGTCTCATCCGGCGCGTACATGCCGAATCGCCATAGCCCGGAGATGGCGCTGTCGATGACCATGTCCACGGTCATGGTGCCGTCCTCCTCGACGGCGATCCGGCGTGCGAACCGACCGAGCTCCGACGTGTAGAGGTGCGTGTCGGCTGCCTCCTTCAGGCGCTCGGCGGCATCCCGATAGCGCATCGCAGCCGGGCCGTCGCCGAAGAGCTCGGCAAAGCTCCGAGCGGCATCGAGCCCGCCCCAGACCGCGCCCACCGTGAATGCGTGCACGCCCCACCGCTCTTCCCATAAATCCCACGAAGGCTGGATCAGCCCATTCCGCTGGTCGACGTAAGTGACCATCCAGTCGGCGGCCGGCACGATCAGCGACGTGTAGAGGTCAACGACGAAGTCGAGATTGCGGTGGATCCTGTAGTGCTGCCACAGCGCCCAGAGCACCAGCCCGGTCTCATCCTCCTGGATCGGCAGCGTGCGCGCGCCGCGAGCGTCGACCCACGGAAGCCACGAGCTACCGGGATTGCCGTACGGCGTGTACTTGTGCAGGAAGAAGCCCTCTTCGACCAGCGACTCCTGGCAGAACGTGAAGAACTGCCGCGTGATGTCCTCATGGCCGGCTCGGTCGAGGGCGTTGGCAACCAGCGCGCCGTCGCGCGGCCATGCGTATGCATACGTGTCGCGCGCGAACTTCGTGATGTCGAAGTCGGTTGCGGCGATGATGGCGCCGTGGTTGTCGGCGTGGGTGCGCGCCGTGAGGATGCTCCGCCGGTATAGCTGGGTAACGTCGGCGCCGAGCTCCTCGTCGATGTGGCGGTGATCCTTCTCGGACCAGACCTGCCAGTAGGTTTTCGTGCGTCCCTGGTAGACGGCAGGCCCGCGGCCCATGATCAGGTCCTGTCCATAGGTCGACACCTCGCTCAGCCGCGCGCCCATGCACAGCCAGTGGGTCACTGTTCGCGACTCGCCCGCGGCGCCCGGTCCGAAATCGAAGCCGACCGTGCAGTCGACCGATCCTTGCTCGATCGGGTTGCGACCGAGCACGCCGTCCTCGGCGTCGACCCATGTCCCGGCGAGCCCGTTGCCCTTCTTGCCGTTCGCCCACGTGTCGATACCGAACTCAGCGCTACCCGACTGACCGCCGACGAGGAAGTAGCGGTTGCCCTTGTAAGCGATCACTCCGCGATGTCGAGGGTCGTACGCGACCGTGTTGCCGATATCCGAACCCTCGATGTACCAGTCGTAGTGGAAGAAGACGCGTCCGACTTTGAAGCCCGCGGGGCTCGTCACCTCGACATTGCGGATGAACCAGTTGCGGGCGAGGTCGACGTAATCCGCGAACTTAACCGTGATCCCCAGCGTAGGGTGCTTCAGCGTGACGTCGGTGACGAGCGAATCCTCGACGTAGCCGAGCCGGCGGTCCCAGGCGGGGTTGTCGAGCCAGGCAAATCGGCCGTCGATAAAGAAACCGGTCCGGCAGACGTTGCCCATGGTCTGGTTGGCGTCGCCGACGCGAGGGAAGTAAATGTCACGAACCGAGTAGTTGGCGTCGAAACCAACCAGCACGTTGCCGTTTCCAATCACCAGGCTTCTAGGCACGGTTTGGTCGCAATCCTAGGGATGTGCGTAGAAAAACGCGCTTAACAATCTGGGTGCCCAGGTCTGGCGGGCGGCGCTTAGAATCGCCCTGAACACCCGTCCCAGCAACATCGGAGCACAACGCCTTGAACAGTCCCGCAAGCGCCTTTCCGCCTCCCATACGCATCGTCGCCACCCGCAGGCGCCGCCGCACGGTCGCCGCGAGGCTGCGGGCGGGCATCCTCGAGCTGCTTGTGCCCGACTGGATGTCGCAGGCCGAACGGCTGAGGTGGGCGGAGGTGATGAGCAGGCGCCTGCAGCGGCGCGTCGAGAGATCGCGCCCTTCCGACGAGCGGCTGGCAAGCCGCGCGACGTCGCTCAACGAGCGGCACTTTGGCGGCAGCTTGCGGTGGACATCCATCGAGTTCGCCGAGATGGCCCATCTGTGGGGCAGCTGCACCTTCACCTCGGGTGCCATCCGCATTGCCACCCGCGCGTCCGCGCTCCCTGAATGGGTGCTCGATTACCTACTGGTGCACGAAATGGCGCACCTGGAGCACAGCGACCACGGACCGGCTTTTCGTGAGCTCGAGAAGCGCTACCCGCTCAGCGAGCGCGCACGCGGTTACCTGATGGCCCTCGACCACGGAAGCGAACCCGACTGAGGCGGTATTCGACCTACAGGTCGCTCTGCACGAACTCCGCCACCCGTTCGCCGATCATCATCGTCGGCAGGTTGATGTTGGCCCGCGGCACGGTCGGCATGACCGAGGCGTCGGCGACGTAGAGGTTCTCGATCCCGCGCACACGGCAGCGATCATCGACCACCGCCATTTCATCGCGATCGGACCCCATGCGGAGTGTTCCTGAGGGGTGGTAATCAGTGGCGTGGAAATCGAGGAAATGGGCACGTAGGGCCTCCTCGTCATGTGCAGTCGCAGGGTCGGGCAAGAGCAGCTCGCACTTTATGGTGTCGCTGAGAACGCTCGCGACCTGAAAGGCCACTTTGCCACCAGCCACGAGACGCTCCAGGTCCCGCGGATTCGAGAAATAGCGGTGGTCGATGTGAGGCGCTACCCGCGGATCGCGCGAGAGCGCCTGCACGATGCCCTTGGATTCGCAGTTGCTGACCTCGACGACGAAGCCGTTCAAGCCCGGCATGGCGAAGAGCTCCCCGAACACGAAGGTGAACTTGACGTCGTCCACCGCCAGGTCGGGAGAAGTCCGCAATTTGAGGGTCGGCCCGATCGGGATGAAGCCCGATGGGACGCGCTGTTCAGCGTCGACCGCGATCAGGGAGAGCACATGGTCGAGAAGGTTCTCGCCAACGCCCGGTAGGTCAAGAACCGGGTCGACTCCGATCCGTCGCAGCAGATCGCGTGGGCCGACGCCACTGCGCTGCAGGATCTGCGGCGAGTTGTAGGCGCCTGCCGCCAAAATGACCCTGTCGGCTTCGATCACCTCGCCCCCGGCCAGTCGGACGCCGACCGCGCGGCCGGCCCGGATTACGATCGTGTCAACGAGGGTGTCCCCCTGGATGGCCAGGTTGGAGCGCGATCGCGCTGCGGCGATGTACGTCAGTAGAGTGCTTTGCCGTTGCCGATCCTTCAGGTTCCTCGGTAGGGGCCCGACGCCTACCGCCTCCGGGCGGTTCAAATCGTCGACGTCCGAATGCCCGAGCTCCATGCAGGCTGACCGGACCAGCTGCTGGAACTCGTTCAGCGGCTCTCGTTCGACGTGGATGGGGCCAGAGTTCCCGTGGTATGGAAGCTCGCCGAACTCACGGTCGGTCTCCAGTCGATTGAAATACGGCATGCATTGCGCCCAGGTCCACGAGGGCGCACCGCGAGCTGCCCAAGCGTCGTAGTCCTGGGGCTGCCCCCGGAGCGCGAAGCTCGAGTTGACGCTCGAGCTGCCGCCAAGGATGCGGCCGCGCGGCAGTGCGCTCCGAGTCTTGCGGTCGAGGTAGTTCCAGTCGTACTCGTCAACACCGCTGCCAAGTCGCACGTAGCGAACCGCGTCTGGAACATCGTTCCCAGGGTCGGGCCCGGCCTCGAGCAGAAGCACCCGAACCTTCGGATCTTCACTCAGCCGGCTGGCCACGACCCCGCCACCAGAGCCTGAGCCCACCACGATCACGTGATTCCGGCCTGCTGGACGAGCTGTCATTTACGGCGTAAGGACGATCTTGGTCGCCTCGCGGGCATCGAACATGCGGTAGGCCTCCTCGGCCTGATCGAGCTTCATACGATGGCTGATGATCCTGTCGGGCGTGAGCCGGCCTGCGGTGATCAGGTCGAGAAGCGGCCGCATGTGGGCCTGAACGTTGCACCATCCGGCGCGAAAGGTCAGCGACTTCAGCCACATACGCATGTAGGGAAAGTCGCCGATGGTCGTGCTCGGGACTCCGACCATCGAGATGGTGCCGCCACCCCGAACGGCCTGGACGGCGGTGTCGACGGCGGTTAGAAGGCCGACGCACTCGATGCTCGCGTCGGCGCCGAAGCCGCCAGTGCTCGCTCGGATCGCCTCGACCGGGTTGACGAGTTTCGCATTGATCGGAATACCGCCCAGGTCCATCGCGGTCTCCAGCCGTGAGTCGACCATGTCGACGACGAGCACGCGCGCCGGACCAAAGAGCTGGGCGCACATCGTCGCCATCAAGCCGACAGGTCCCGCGCCGACCACGGCGACAACGTCGCCCGGTTTGATCTCGGCCCGCTCGGCGCCGAAGAACCCGGTCGCAAGGATGTCGCCGACGAAGATCGCCTGCTCGTCCGTCATGCCCTGCGGAATGGGCTCCATCGAGTGATCGGCAAGGGGGACGACGACGAACTCCGACTGGCCGCCGCCAAGGTTGCCGAAATACTCGCCGTGACCGAACGTCCCCTTGTCGACGCACTGGTTGAACCAGCCCTTGCGGCAAAACGCGCAGACGCCACATGAGGTGAAGAAGCTCGAGACGACACGGTCGCCCGCCTTGAACCGCTTGACTTCCGACCCGACCTCCTCGACGACGCCGACGAACTCGTGTCCGAGCACGGCTCCTTGGTTCATCGGAGTGTGGCCGTGCAGGATGTGCATGTCGGAGCCGCAAACAGCGCCGAGCGTCACCTTGATCAACGCCTCGCCCGACCCTGTGATCGCCGGCTTCGGAACGTCCGTGACCTTGACGTCCCCGATGCCCTGGAAGGTCAGCGCCTTCATGCCCGGGATTCTAAGCCGACCCTAAGCTTGACTCCGCATGCGACTGAAGAATGCGGTGGTGGCCATCACCGGGGCCTCCAGCGGCATCGGCGAGGCGACGGCGCTGGAGTTTGCGCGCAAGGGAGCGCGACTGGCTCTGGGCGCGCGGCGGCTCGATCGCCTGAACGCCGTCGCGGAAAAGTGTCGCCAGAGGGGATCGCCCGACGTGAGCACGCGACATTTGGACGTCGGCCGGAACGCCGACGCCCGCGCGTTCGTGGCGGCCGCGGTTCGCGATCACGAACGCATCGACGTGCTCGTCAACAATGCCGGCCTGGGCTGGATGGGCCGTTTGCATGAAATGCCCGATGAGAAGGTCGATGAGCTGTTGGCGACCAATCTCGCCGGCGTCATCGCTTGCACTCAAGCGGCGCTGCCGCCGATGCTGGAACGGCGTCGCGGCGTGATCATCAACGTCGCTTCGGTGGTCGGGTTCAGGGCCGCTCCGTACTCGGCGGTGTACTCGGCGACGAAGTACGCGGTCGTCGGTCTATCGCATGCCCTTCGTGGCGAGCTCTCGGGCACCGGCGTGAAGGTCTGCGTCGTCTATCCCGGCTCCACCAAGACCGAATTCTTCGACGCAGCCGAGAAGCCGATCGGTCCTCAGTACTCGGCTTCGTGGGTGGCCAGGCTCATCGTTCGCACTGCTCGCTTCCCGCGCCGCGACGCGATCGTGCTGCCGTTCCGGCTGGTGCACCTGACCGAGCCGATTTTCGGAGGGCTGGTCGACCACAGCATCGGGGAGGCACGCCGGCTCGCGTCCCCAGGCCTCAGCGGGACCGGCCTTCCTCCACGCGACAGCTGAACCTCATTTCTGCCACGCCTCGAGCAGCTTCTCCAGCTGCTTCGCGTTCTTGACCGAATAATTCGAGTAGTTGTTGTTCATGAGCGCATGCACCACTTTGGCCGACTTCTCCATCTCCTTGATCCTCGGCACCCATTCCATGAGCTCTTCGTCCTGGTAGTCGTAGCGGAAGCGCAGGTTGGGCGGGGCACCCTTCAGGTCCCAGGTCTCGTGGTTGCGACCGTGGAACCGGACCACCGCCAGCTTCGACGAAGTCACGTCGAAAACAGGCGGCATGCTGGTCTTATGGCCCGGCGGCACATCGACCGCGACGAGTGGAATGTCGCGCGAGCGCAAGAACGCGATCGTGCCGTCGAGGTGGCGAGCGTCCATCCACTCCGGCTTGCGGAACTCGACTGCGATCTGGAACCCGAACATGCGCTCCTGGCATTGCACGACATATGCGAGCGAGCGCGACGAGGGCAGGAACCAGGGCGGAAACTGGAAGAAGACGGCCCCCAGCTTGCCTGCCGCGCGCAGCGGCTCCAGAGCCTCACGAAACCGGTCCCAAGATTCGTCCATAAGCTCGGGCGGCATCTGCTCGAGGTAGATGTTCTTTTCGCGCAGCTTCTCCGGCAACTGGTCGCGGATGTCTTTGGGCAGCGCCATCGGCTTGGTGGGGTGATTGGTGAACAGCGAGAAGGACTTGACGTCGAACGTGAATCCCGCCGGAGTGCGCGCCACCCACAATTCCGAGTTCTCCTTCTTCGGCATGCCGTAGTACGTGGAGTCGACCTCGACCAGCGAGAACTGGCTGGCGTAGAAATTGAGGCGTTCTTCCGAAGACTTCGCGTTCATCGGATAGAACAGCCCCGAGTCGATCAACGACTTGTCGATCCACCCCGCGATGCCGGCCTTGACGGTCACCGTCGGATGGTGTCACAAGTCCACAGAGCGAGCGTTATGATCCGACCGCCCGTGGGCCGCTACATCCGCTACTGGTACACCTACCGCACCATCGTGGCGGTGCTCATCGCGCTGGTCCTGAGCGGGTCCATGTACTGGTTGTATACGCAGCAGGTCGCATGTGACAGCCGTTACGGCAGCTGCCTGGTCAACATCTCGGTCCATCCCGAGGACCGTTTCGTATCGGCGTCGAGCCCCGACAAGCAGGTCGTCATCGTCGGCATCGACAACCAGAGCGTGAAGGCGCTCGGCCAGTACCCCCTGCCACGCGGCTTTTACGCTTCCGCGCTGCAGACCCTCGAAAAGGACGGGGCGGCGGTGGTCGGTTTCGACGTCAGCTTCCCAGACGCGAGGGACCAGCAGGGCGATGTCCAGTTCGCCCGCGCCCTTCGGGACAGCACGCTACCGGTCGTCTTGTCTTATCCCGCCGGCGGACTCGACACCGGCAGCGGCAAGCTCATTCAGCAATCTGACTCCGGCATCGACGAGATCCCGCTGAAGGCGTTTCGCTGCGCGGACGGCAACCCGGACCCCAAGGTTCCGTGCCAACAGCCGATCAAGAACGTGATCCTGGGCTCGACCGACCTCCAGCTCGACTCCGATGGCGTTGTGCGGCGGGTGCCCCTCTTCGTCCAGCCCGCGTGTTTCGCGCTCGGCACCTGTGCGACGCCCACGATCAACACGTTCGCTTTCTCCGCCTACCGCGCGGCCAATGCCGGAGCGGATCCCACCACCGGACCGACCCTGCAGGAATCGGGAGATCAGGCGACGTTCGGATCGATCTGGTCCGCTCAAGTCGACCGCACCGGTTCCACGCTCATCAACTTTTCGGGACCGCCGGGCAACTACGCGAAGAACGGGCAGTACGTCCACTTCAGCGATGTGGTGAACGGTTCCGTGTCGCCCGACCTCATCAAAGGCAGCATTGTGCTGATCGGCGCGTACAACCTGTCCGGCGTCAACGATTCGCAGCTTGTAGTCACCAGCGCGGGCAGCAACGGCACGTTGCCGATGGCGGGCGTCGAGCTGCATGCGAACGTCGTGCAGATGCTGGACGGGGCGGCACCTGCGCCCGGCACTCCTTCGAAGCTGCTCACGCGTGAGCCGGGCTGGGCCATCGCCCTGGTGATCGTTGCGTTCGCCCTGCTCATCGGCGTAGTCGCAGCTCGTGTCTCGGTGCTGAAGGGACTGGGCGCGACCGTCCTAGGTCTCGTGGTGTTCACGGTTGGGATGGCGTTTTTCGCGGCGTCGAGCGCTTTCGTCCCCGATCTGTTTCATCCGTGGCTCGCCATGGGTCTCACATATTCGGGCGTCACCGCCTACCGAGTGCTCTATGAGGATCGAGAGCGGCGGAAGGTGACATCGCTCTTCGGCCAGTACCTGAAGCCGGAGATCGTTACGCAGCTGGCCAAGACGCGAGGCGGCGTCGCCGACATCATGCGCGGCGGCGAGCGCCGAGACTTGACATTGCTATTCGTTGACATCCGCGGCTTCACGTCGATGTCCGAGTCGATGTCAGCGCACGACGTGACAGAGGTGGTGCAGATGTACCTCGATCACTTGAGCGGGACCATCTTCACCTGGGACGGGACGGTCGACAAATATGTCGGCGACGAGATCGTGGCGTTCTGGAATGCGCCCCGGCTCCAGGAAAACCACGCCCTGCTGGCCGTGCGCTGCGCTTACGACCTGATCAACCGCGCTCCTGAGCTGCAGCAGCGGCTACTTGCCAAAGGATTGCCACCGGTCCGGTGGGGGATCGGTGTCAATACCGGGCCCGCGGTGGTCGGCATGATGGGCTCCCGCAGCCGCCTGCAGTACACGGCACTTGGTGACACCGTCAACACCGCAGCCCGCTTCTGTGCCAGCGCGCCGGCCTTCCACCTCCTCATCGGCCAGGCGACGTACGACGAGTGCAAGGATTACATCGCGGTCGACCTCGTGCCGGGTGTGCAATTGAAAGGCAAGTCGGCGGAGAAATTCCGGATCTACCAGGTGGTGGCGATCCGTGAGACGCCGACCTCTCCATGGGTGCAGTTCCCGACCGAGATGGCGGCGCAGGCTCACCAGGGTTTCGCCCAGCAGTACACGCAGAAGTCGATTCTTGCGGCGGGCAACGCCGAGCCGAAAGACATCTTGATCGGCACCGAGGCGCAGGAGGCCTTGGCCGGCCAGGCGCCGCAGGAGTCGGGACCCGCCTCCTAGTGCAGCAGGACCGCGGCCACGGCCCAGGCGAGCGGAACCAGGCCCAGCGCGCCGCCGACGATGCCCATGCAGCCGGCGGTCTTCTTGGCGACGGGCCGAACGGGCGGCGTCGGGTTGTAAACGGATTGCACCGGCTGGGCAGGCATCGGCGATGCGGCGGGCATGACCGGCATGCCGGCGATGGCCGGGATCGACCCGGGAGCAGGCGTGCCGCCGGGCACCATCTTCGTGAGGTCCGCGCCGGGCAGCAGGCTTCGCTGCCAGCCGGGGCAGAGGCGGTCCGCGACCCGGGACATCGCATCGTCGAACTCTTGCCCCGACTGGTAGCGCTCCTCGGGGCGCTTGGACAAAGACTTGAGGATCACCTCTTCGAGGCCCATGTCCAGCCCGGGTCGGTGCACCGATGGAGGTTTGGGTGGGGCCTGTACATGCTTCGCCATCAGCGTGAAGGGGCCATCAGCTTCTGAGGCGGTGAAAGGCGGCTGCCCGACCACCAGCTCGTAGAACATGATCCCCGCGGAGTAGAGGTCGCTTCGCCCGTCCACCTTGCTGGAGGCGACCTGCTCCGGCGACATGTACTGCGGCGTGCCGACAGTGGTGCCGGTCTTGGTCGCGGTCGAGCCCGCGCCGGAATCGTCCGTCAGTCGCGCGATGCCGAAGTCGGCGACCTTGACCTCGCCTTCCTCCGACATGAGGACGTTCTCCGGCTTCATGTCGCGATGGACAATGGCCCGCTTGTGCGCGTAGTCGAGCGCCTGCAGCACTCCGTGCATGACCGCAAAGGTCTGCGGCAATGGAAGGGTGCCCTCGTTGATGCGATCTCGCAATGACTTCCCGCGCACGAACTCCAGCACGATGTAGTTCGCGTCCCCGATCTGTTCGAGGTCGTGGACCTGCACCAGGTTGGGATGGCTCGTGCGGGCCATGACCTGCGCTTCTTGCATGAATCGCTTCAAGGCGGTCGGATCCGCGACCGCGGACAGGATGAGCTCCTTGATCGCGACCTCACGACCGAGACCGGGCTGCTCGGCCAGGTAGACGGCGCCCATTCCGCCCCGACCGAGCTCGCCCTTGATCAGGTACTTGCCGATCCGCCGCTCGGTGGCCGGTCCCGGCGCCGGCGCGGCAGGCTCCGCCGGCGCGGCAGGCGCAGCCGGGGCGGGTGGAGCTGGGGGCGACACGTGCTGGACCGGGATCAGGCGCATGGTGGCTTCGACCGCGTAAGGATCGGGAGGCGGCGGGGGCGGCGGCGCCGAGCCGGGGCCCTGCGCGGGCGCCCAGTCGGGCACCGCAGGCTGCTGCGGGTCGGGGGGAGTTTTCGGCGTTTGACCAGAATCGGTCATCTCGTCGCGAGACTAGCAGAGTACGGTTCGGTGTCAGTCACGCTGCGGACGATCGTCCAAGGCTCTGGCGTTTTGAGAGCCACCGACCCATAATCGGCGCGCACAAGTCAGCGTTTGCAGGAGGGTTTCCATGTCGCAGATCCCGCCCCCGCCCCCAGGACAGCCGGTTCCTCCCAGTGGGACGAGCGGTGTGGGGACCAACAAGAACCTCTACACGATTCTGGCGTGGGCGTTGTTACCACCCCTCGGAAGCCTGGTCTTTCTCTTTGTGGGCAAGGACGACCCCGACGTCAAGTACAACGCCGCGTTGGCGATGATCATCCACGGGCCGTTCCTCATCGTTGCCATCGTGCTTTCGATTGTTTTCTTCCCTCTTTATCTCGTGTGGGCTTTGCTGTGGTTCGTTGTTTGGTTGGTCGGCCTCATCTTGGCGCTCCAGGCCAACGGTGCGCGGGTCAACTACCCGGTGCTGGGCCCCCTGGCGGCGCAGTACGTGCCGATGGTGGAGAGCTGGGCCAAGTAATCAAGTCTGCAGAGCAACCTGGAGGCCTCGCTTCGGCGGGGCCTCTTTCTTCTAGACGTCCGCTTCGAGGTCCGCGATCTGCTCCAACGCCTTCTCGATGCCCGCCCGAAGCTCGTCCCGCTCCTCGCGCATAACGTTCGCGTCGGCACGAACCGCAGCGAGCTGATGCCTGAGGCGCTCGACCTCGACCTCCAGCTCCTTCAGCCGCGGATCCGGCCCCGCAGAACCCTGTTGGGTCTCGGCCAGCTCCATGCGTGCGCGCTCGAGCAGGACTTTCAACTCGCGCTTCTCCGCGAGAAGCCCCTGGACCAGCGACTCAGCCGGCTTTTTCTGCTCGGTCGACATAGCGGCAAAGTCCAGGCTGGAACTCACGCAGGCGGAGATGCTCCATCTCGCCACGCAGATAGCGCGCCTTGACCTCGAGGTTCTTGATGCCCTTCAGTCCGTCGTCCGTGAGCCGATAGAGCTTGCCGGAGTCGACGAGCATGCATAGCGAGAGGCGCTCGCCGTCGCTCTCGATTACGCGCTTGTAGCAAGGCACCGTCCGGCGGGCGATCTCGGCCTTCGTGAAACGGCCGATTCTTCCCGACAGCACATCGATCGGGCTCCGCATGTCCGACATGCTAGTGCAGCAAGGAGAGCTGCTCCGGTGGCGGTGGGGGCTCGAGCACGGTCAGGCGCCGGTCCGCAACCGCATGAGCGGCCCGAAGCCGCGCCACAGCGTTCATCGTCGGCTTACCAAAGGCCGGCGGCAGGTAGGCACGATCTCGATAGGCCTGCTCGTAGCGAGGCAGCAGCTCCGGCCAATGTTTGCCGAGCACGGCCATGAAGTGCTCCCGAGTTCCATCCTTGAGGTGCAGCATGCCGGCCCACAGACCGGTGGCGCCGGCCGCCCGTGCCGCCTTGACCACGGCCTCGAGGCGATCGGGACGATCCGACAGGCCCGGGAGGATGGGGGCCATACCCACACCTACGTCGATCCCCGCGCCGACCAGCTTCTCGACTGCCCGGAGCCGCTGCCTTGGGTGCGCCGTACCTGGCTCTGTGCGCCGCCAGATTTCGTCGTCGACGGTTGGGATGCTGAAGGTGATGTGGAGCTCGGCGCGCCGCGCGAGCTCGATCAGGACGTCGAGGTCGCGCACGATCATGGGCCCGCGCGTGATCATCGAAGCGGGGTTGGAGAAGTCCCGCAGCGCCTGGAGGCACTGCCGCGTCAGCTTGTAACGGCCCTCCGCCGGCTGGTAGGGATCGGTGGCCGCGCCGATGACGACCGTCTCTTTCCGCCACGACTTGCGCGACAGCTCGCTGCGCAGGACGCCGGCAACGTTGACCTTGACGCGAACGGTGCGCCCGTAGCGGTCGTCGGAGGGCCGGTCAGCACGACGCTCGAAGGCGCGGACGTAGCAGAACGCGCAACGGTGCTCGCAGCCCGTGTACGGATTGAGCGACCACCCGAAGAACATGCCCTTGACGGGGTTGAGCGCGGACTTGCACTGGACCTCGAGGTATTCGACGTCGGCGAGGCGAGGCTCGGGGGCGGCCATTCATCGCCAATGATAGAACAAATGTTCGTACACACCGGTAACAATTCGAGTTCGCCAACTGCGCCGACCCCGTCTATTTTTTTCCGGGCTTCGGCCGCGTGGTCGACGACGGGCAGAAGTCGTTGAGTATGCATTCCTCGCACCGCGGCCGCCGCGCATTGCACACCCGCCGCCCGTGCAGGATCAACCGCAGCGACAACCCGGTCCACTCCTCGGGCGGTACCATCGAGCAGACCTGCCGCTCGATCTTGACCGGGTCTCGCGTTGACGCGAGCTTGAGCCGGTTGGTGAGACGAATCACGTGCGTGTCGACCGCGAACCCCGGCTGGTTGAACCCCGCGCCGAGGATGACATTGGCCGTCTTGCGACCGATGCCCGGAATCTGGAGCAGGCCCTCCATGCTGGCCGGCACCTCCCCGCCAAACAGCTCCACCAACTTCCGGCTGGCCGCGATGATTCGCCGCGATTTGAGCCGAAAGAAGCCGGTGGGCTTGATGATCGCCTCTACCTCCGCGGGATCGGCGGCGGCGAGGTCGAACGCCGTCGGGTAGCGGGCGAAAAGCTTCGGCGTCACCAGGTTGACCATCTTGTCGGTCGTCTGCGCGGACAGGATCGTGGCGATCAAGAGCTCGAACGGATTCTCGTGCGCCAGCTCGGTTGCAGCCGGATACGCCTCTCGGAGACGCTCCACCGTCAGCAGCGCCCGGGTCCGGGCCCCGCGGGGCAGGCGGGGCAGGGGCGGCGCCTTCTTTTTCTTCGTCCTAGGAGGCAAGGAGCTTGCGCGCCGCAGCCGCGACCTGCGCGCCTTCAGCGCGTCCCGCGAGCCGAGCCGTCGCGGCTTTCATGACCGCGCCAAATGCATTCGGACCGTCCGGCTTCAGCTCGTCGATCACCGCCCAGACCTCTGCCTCGACCTGCTCGGCGGTCATCGCGGCCGGCAGATAGGTGCGCAGGATCGCCATCTCGGCCTCCTCGCGCTTGGCCGCCTCTTCTCGCCCGCCCTTGCGATACGCATCGATCGCGTCCTGGCGGCGCTTGACCTCTTTGCGGACGGTGCGCCCGACCAGACCATCGTCTATGGACCCGCTGGCGCCTGCCTCCTTGGTCGCTCGCACTACCTCGCTTTTGAGAAGCGAAAGCGTGTTCAGCGCCAGTTCGTCGCGCCGCCTACGCGCATCGACGAGCTCGGATTGAAGGCGATCGTAAAGAGCCACGGCGGCGATTGTCACACATGCACCGATCGTGGACCGATCACGGATAATCGGCCCCTATGAATCTGATCGAGATCGCCGCCGGACCGCTAGTCGCAGTGATCCGAATCATCTCCGTGTTCTTAGTCATGCGCCACAAAAGGGTCCAAACCAAGTCGATGTACTCGGCCAGGCGAGGCCAGATCGAGCGGAAGGTACGCGCGGCCCGCCAGCGCACGCTTGCACCGACGAGCAAACACGTCGAGAAGGAAGGCGAGGCGTCAGCGGGGCAGAGCTTCGCCGCCCCGGGAATGGAAGCCAAGACGGCCGTACCGACTGCCACTTGGGGCCCGCCATCCGTCGGGCCTGCGCTCGCACCGCCGCCCCTGCCCGCACCCGAGCTGACATGGGACCTCGGAACCTCGGCGCCGGCCGCGCCCGCGCCGACCGGGCCCCCGTTTGCGCCGGCAGAACCCGCGTATGAGCCGCCGCCGCCGGCATTCGCGCCGGCCGAACCCGCGTACACCCCGCCCCCGCCCGCGCCGGCGGAGGAGTGGGCTCCCGCAGCGATCCAACCTGTTGAACAGCTGAGACCCGAACCGACCTCGGCCCCGATGGAGCCGCCGGTGTCGACTCCGGCAGGCGGGGGCGCGGCGTGGTCGATTGTCGGAGACAGCAAGCCCACCTCAGCCGAGCCCGAGGCCGGCAAGAAGAAATCCAAGAAAGGCAAGGAGAAGGAGCAGCAGGCTGAAGGGGCTGCGTGGCAGCTTGCCTCAGGCCTCATGCCCGGCGACGAAGCCGGCGAAGAGATCAGAACCCCGAGCACGGCGCTCGCAATCGCTCAATACGCGGTGTTCGGACTCGGGCTTCTGATGGTGCTGATCGGGGTCCTGGTCACCCTGGCCAACTCCCACGTCACCTGAAAGCCGCCGATATCTCTTTGGCCAGCGCCGCGCCGCCGTCAGCCATCACCGTGTCGCACACGATCACCCGATAACCCATCGCCTCGATCTCGCCGGCCAGGCCGGCGTCGCGGGTATCGAGCACGAAAGTGCCCGCCACCGCTGTGTAGCGGCGCGCCACTTCTTGCGGCGACGCGTCGTATTCGAGCGCCCGCAGCATCTCCACCGTCGGGCCTTTGAGCGCCGCGCCACCAACGATCGGCGTGACCGCCACCGTGCGTTCGCGATGGAGCTGCCTGCCGACCACCTTGAGGATCGGTTCGATGGAGATCAACGGGTTCGAAGGGCCGATGACGACCAGGTCCGCGTCCACGAGCGCGGCGGTCACCTCGGGAGTCGATTCGGCAGAGTCGCCGCCCGCGATGTCAATCGAGTGCAGTGCGGGGGCCAACCGCTCACGCACGAAGTACTCCTGGAACGAGAGCGTGCCGCGGTCGGTGACAAAGCGCGTCCTGACCTTGTCATCGGTCATCGGGAGAACGTGCGAGGGCAGTCCGAACCGGCGGCACAGCTCGAGCGCGGTCTCGGTCAGCCGGCAGCCGCTGTTGAGCATGTCGGCTCGCAGCACATGTGTGGCCAGGTCGCGATCGCCGATTCGAAACCAAATGGGCTCGCCCAGACGTCCGAGCGCTTCCAGCGTGAGGAACGTGTCCCCCTTTTGGCCGTACCCGACCGCATCATCGAAGACGCCGGCGAGGCGGTAGATCGTCGCATCGACATCCGGGCACACGAGGAGTCCCCAGAACTCGTCGTCGTCCGCAGTGTTGGCGATCACGGTGAGGTCGCCCGGCGGCAGCAGCGACTGGAAGCCCGCCGCCAGCTTGGCGCCTCCGGTGCCGCCCGCAAGAACGACGGACCTCACCGAAACAGGTCTTCGGCCGCGGGCCGCACGAGGTCTCGGCCATGGCCGTCGCCCTGGAGCTCGAGCCCGCGAATGACGACGACCGGCGCGCGAGCGGTCTTGCGCATGACCAGACCCGCCGCCGACGCGAGATCGTCTGCGACCGCGAGCACGGTGGCGTGCATGTCTCTGCCGGCGTCATCCGGCGTTCCGCGCAGGTCGATCAATGCGGGTAAGCCGGCCACTCCGAGCGCCACATTGACGATGCCCAGCCGCCAGGGGCGACCGAACGTGTCGGACACGATTACTCCCACGTCAACACCGGTCCGGTAGCGGATGCGTTCCCGGATGCGCAGCGCGCTGGCGTCCGGATCATCGGGCAGCAAAGTCACGACGTCCGGCTCACCGACATTCGACTGGTCGACACCGGAGTTGGCGCACACAAAGCCGTGGCGTGTCTGCGTGATCAGCACCCGCTGGGAGCGAATCACACGCACGCTCTCGTCGAGAATGACCTGGACCAGGCGTGGGTCTGGCTGGTTGATGAGCTGCCCCGCGATGCGCGTGGCCTCTTCACTCGCCACCACCGTGGCGAGGTCGCGCAGCTTGCCTTCCGACTTTGACACCACCTTCTGCGCGACCACAAGCACGTCAGCCGCTTTGAGGTTGGCCTTCGAGCTGATCAGGTCGCCGAGGTCGTCACCGGGATGGACCTCGGGAAGGCTCTCTACGGCGAAGAGCTCGAGGCTGTTCACACCGCCCGCAGCCGCGCAAGGTCGGCCGGCTCGTCCAGGTCGAGTGCCATCGCCGGCGAGCGATGGATCACAAAGCGCACACCCTTGCTTTGCGCCTCACGCCGGAAGGCGGCCAGGGAATCGGCTCCGAAATGGAGCCCGATGGCGCGGGGAGGACGCAGGTACAGCGCGTTCGTGCCTCCGCGGCCGGCTGCGGGCACCGCCACGACTACAGGCTGGACGAGACGGCGCCCGGTGGCAAGAAGCTCGCGCACCGACGTCTTGGTCACCAGCGGAAGGTCGCTCGAGAGCAAGAGCACGCTCTCGGCACCACTTTCGATGGCACGCCCGATGCCGCGCTGTGCGGCGACGTTCTGGCCTTCCTGCCGCGGTTCGACGAGCACCTCAGCGCCTAGCTCATTCGCCAGGGCAGCAGCCTCGTCGCTGCCCGCCACCACGAGCCGCCGCTCACCGGCCGCCGCGGCCCGAATCGCCCGCGTGGCATTGCGGCGCGCCAGGGCTCTTCGCTGACCGGGGTCCAGGGCAGGACCCAATCGCTGCTTGGCGGAGTCGAAGTCCTTGACGAGGACCACGACCCAGGTGCTCATCTGTTCCCCCAGCGCTCTCTGATCCTGGGCAGGATCTGCGAGGCGTAAAGCTGCAGGAATCGCGCCTGATCGTTGCCGGGCGCGTGAAAGACAAGGTGGTCGAAGCCGAGCTCGATGTACGGTCTCAGCTGATCGATGTGCTCGTCGGGGTCGCTCGACACCAGCCAACGCCGATGAGCAACGCCCTCGACCTCGCGTGCGAGCCTCTCCATCTCGCGTGGATCATCGACCCCGGCCTTGGCCTCCGCGGGCAGGGCGAGCGCAGCCCAGATCTTGGTGTCTTCCATCGCCCGCTCGCGGTCGGTGTCGTAGGAGACCTTGACCTCGATCATCTTCTCGAGCTTTGAAGCGTCGCGCCCTTCCGCCGCGGCGCCTTCGGCGAAGGCCGGCAGCAGCTGCTCAGAGTAGAGTTCCATGCCCTTGCCCGAGGTGCAGATGAGCCCGTCGCCGGCGCGGCCGGCGTACTTCGCCACCAGCGGGCCTCCTGCTCCGATATAGATCGGAATCGGCTCCGCCGGCCGGTCGTAGATCGTCGCGTTGCGCGTGTGGTAGTAATCGCCATCGAACGTCACACTCTGCTCGGTCCACAGCAACTTGATGAGCTTGACGGCTTCGCGCAGGCGAGCGAACCGCTCCTTGTTGTCGGGCCACGAAATGCCGAGAGCGCCCTCGTTGAGGTGCTCGCCGGTGCCGACGCCAAGGATCATCCGGCCGGGGATGAGCGAGCCCAGAGTCCCGAACGCCTGCGCGACGATGGCGGGATGGTAGCGGAAGGTCGGAGTGGCCACCGACGTGCCGAGCATCACGCGCCGGGTGCGCTCGCCGGTCGCAGCGAGCCACGCGAACGCGAAGGGCGCATGGCCGTCGGAGTGACGCCATGGTTGGAAGTGGTCGCTAACGAAAACGCTGTCGAAGCCGTTTCGCTCAGCTTCGACCGCGAAGTCGAGCAGAGCCCGCGGGGCGAACTGCTCGGCCGAAGCCTTGTAACCAAGCCGGAGCATGTCTATCTGAACTCAGCGCCGGTAGTAACGCTTCCAGCTGAAGGCGATGCCCCCCGCAGCAGCCACGACCACGACCACGACCAACGCCACCAGGCTATGGCCGTCGAAGGTGGAGACCGCGCTGAACATCATCAGGGCGAGCACAAGCACCGTGAGCAGCATTACGACCAGGAGCGTGGCGGCGCGGACCTTCATGACGCTAGCTTAAGGGCCCATTGGAAAAGCCACGGATGGTTCGCCTGACGTCGGTGACGTCCACCCAGGACGTTGCGCGCGACATGCCGATCGGCTCAGTGGTCGTCGCCGACCATCAGACCGCCGGCCGCGGCAGGTCCTCGCACCATTGGGAGGACCAGCCGGGAGCAGCCCTGCTGGTCTCATTCGTGCTGCCTCCGAATCCGCTGCTCAGCCTCGCGGCCGGCGTGGCCGCCGCCGAAGCCTGCGGCCGAGGCGTGCGTTTGAAATGGCCCAACGATCTGCTGCTGGGTGAGCGCAAGGTCGGCGGGATTCTCGTCGAGGCCTCGCCGGTGAGGGCCATATGCGGCATCGGGATCAACCTGACGTCGGCGCCCGAAGGCGCGGCCAAGCTCGATGAGTCGCGCGATGAGCTGCTGGAGCGGCTGCTGCCCGCGATCGAGCGGTGGAGCTCAGCGCCGGTCGCTTCGCTCCTGGCCCGATGGCGCGAATTGTCCGACACGATCGGCAAGAAGGTTCGTGTCGAGCTGCCCGATCGAATTATCGAGGGGACCGCAAACGACATCGATGACACCGGAGCCCTTGTCATCGACGGCGAGCCCGTCAGCGCCGGCAGCCTGAGCGTCCTAGACCGCTGACACCAGCGCCGCGAGTTCGGGTAGGACCTCGCCCGAGCGCCCGCGGATCACGACCTCGGCGAAACGGTCGATCGGGGTCGCCTCGGCATTGATGACGATGAGGGCGGCGCCGGCCTCCGCAGCCGCGAGCGGCACATGCGCGGCCGGGTAGACGACCAGTGAGGAGCCCACCACCAGCATCACATCGGCCGCGCGCGCCAGCGCGAACGCCTCTTCGACCGCAGGGATCGGCATCGCCTCTCCGAACAACACGACAGTCGGCTTGAGAAAAACGCCGCCGCACATCCTGCAGCGCGGAGGCATTTCCAGGTCCAGCCGAGCCTGGACTTCCGCGCGCGTCTCACGCGCACCGCAATCGAGGCACTGCACGGTCCGGCCC
>CATPBF010000008.1 GCA_955652585.1 Candidatus Dormiibacterota bacterium
GCTCCGACAGCGCCTTGCCCAGGCGGTTCTGCGTCTCTTCGTCCGCTCCGAAGTTCTCGATGATGAACTTGTTGAGCTTGACGGCGTCATCCCATTTGGCGGCGATGGCGAGCTGAACCGCATCCTCCCCATATTGCGAGCGGGGTTTTAGGTGTTCAGTGGATTCAGTCTTCAACGGGGCGCGCTCCTATGACCTGGCTAGGTGAAGGGATCGAGTATAGAGACTGCCGGGTCTTGGCCGGGCGGCGACAATCTCCGATGTGCAGTCGAGGATTGTCCGAAAGCTGGCGATGGGCCTGGTGGCTGGTCTTGTTTTCGTCGCCGCCTGCTCGGTCGGAACGCCACCAAAGTTTATCCGGATCGGCGTCGACCTACCGTTGTCGGGCGCCGGCGGGCGGGCCGGCCAAACGGCGCTCAACGGCGTGCAGTTTTTCGTCCACCAGCACCCCACCATCGGTGCCTTCACGGTCCAGGTCGTCGCTCAGGACGATGCGATCGGCGGCGTCGACGATCCCGGGCAAGGGACTCGCAACATCAACGCGCTGGCGGCCGACCCATTGGTGATGGGCGTTATCGGTCCCTTCAATTCGGGCGTCGCCCGTCGGGAGATCCCGCTCGCCAACGACGCCCATCTCGCGATGATCAGCCCGGCGGTGAGCAGCCGCTGCCTGACCAAGGAGCCTTTCCTACCTGCCGGCCTCAGCCGCACGCATGTCGAGATCAGCTGCAAGGCCGTCGGGCTGCCCACGCCCGTCGAGCTACGCCCCACCGGCACCAACAATTTCTTCCGGCTCGTCACCACCGACGACCTCCAGGGCCCGGCGGCGGCGGACTACGGCTACAAGAACCTGCTGCTGAGGCGCGTGGCGGTCCTCTCGGACCATGAGGCGTATGGGCAAGCGCTCGCCAGCGGGTTCATGACCAGGTTCACCAAGCTCGGTGGAAGCATCGTCGACATCCTCGACTTCGATCCGAGCGGCCGTCTCAACCTCACGGCGTTCATGCGGCACGCCAAGGGCGATGGGGCGCAAGCGATCTATTACGGTGGCGTCACCGCCAATCACGGTTGCGTGATTCGCGCGCAGATGGCGGATGTGTTCAGCGCCGGCGAGGCTACGCCGTTCCTCGGCGGCGACGGAATCGCCAAGGATCCCAACTGCGTGCGCAACGCGGGAGCCAATGCGGTCGGGATCTATGCGACCGTCGCCGCGGCCGCCCCCGACATCATTCCCAACGCGCAGCCGGTGATCGCCGCGTTCAAGACGCAGGACCGTAACGCCGCCGATTACAGCGAATACACCATCCCCGCCTACGACGCCGCCACGATCCTGTACGGAGCCGTGGACCGCGCCATCAAGGCCGCCGGAGGCAAGTTGCCCGCCCGGAACGCGGTCGTCGGCCAGGTTGCCGCAACCTCTGGGTTTGCGGGCGCCAGCGGGACCTTCGGCTTCGATCAGGCCGGCGACACCACCCTCCGCGTGGTTTCGGTATTCGAGTCGCGCACGGCCGATCCCACTCTCACGTGGAGCTTCGTTCGGGCCGAAGATTACAGCGCAGCACTCCCCTATTGATATAACTGCGGTTCCATCAAGGCACACGCACGGAAGGGGGATTCGAGGCGCCGCTTGACTTCGAGGCAGATACAAGTCGATAGTTCACCACGGAGTAGTGGTTCGGCCACCCCGTGTGGCCGCATTCGCCTGCCGGCGCACTCTCGCCCCGACAGCGGTTGGGAAGAGGGCGGCGAATGACTGGGGGCATCCGCGCGCGCATTTTGCGACTGTCTCCAAAAGACACAAGGAGAACCAAATGGTTCGAGGTAGAGGACTCGTAATCCTCACGTTCGCCGCGGTCGTCGCGTTCGCGTGTGGTGGTGGGGGAGGCGGGAGCCCCGCGTCTAAAGGCACCATCAAGATCGGCTCCGACCTTCCCGTCTGCACCACCGGCGGGCAATCGACGGCCAACGGCGTCAAGTTCGCTGTTGACCAGAAGAACGCGTCGGGCGGGGTCAACGGCTACACCATCTCGTATCAGAGCTTCGACGACTGCCGGCAGGCCGCATACTCGGCCGCCGCAGGGGTCGAGAACGTCCAGTCGATGTTGGGCGACAGCAAGTTCCTCGGAATGATCGGACCCTACAACTCAGCGGTTGCGCAGGCCGAGATCCCGATCAGTTCACCGCAGCACTTCGTGATGATCAGCCCGTCGAACACCAACCCCTGCCTCACGAAGGAGCAGCTGCCTCCGCTGCCGCCATGCAGCTACCACGCGGCCGACCTGCGGAGCGGAAACGCCAACAACTACTGGCGCGTCGTCACGACTGACGACTACCAGGGTCCCGCGATGGCCGACTACATGTACAAGACCTTGAACGTCCACAGCATCGGCATCCTCGACGACAGCACCGTTTTCGGCGTCGGCATCTCGGGCTCATTCGAGACTGAGTTCAAGAAGCTCGGCGGCACCACTACCCACTCCGAGTACCAGAAGGCGACGACCAGTGACTGGAAGTCGATCCTGCTCAAGTTCCAGAACGCCGGCGCGACGGGCGTTTACGTCGGCGGCACTGACGACCAAAACATCTGCATCCCTCGCAAGCAGATGAAAGACATCGGATGGAACGTCCCCTTCGGTGGCGGTGACGGCATCGAGACCAGCAACTGCATCGACCAGACGTCTGGCAACGAGGTCGGCACTTACGCCACTTCGGCAGGCGCGGACGCGACCCGGGTTGCGGGCGCGACGGCCACGATCGCAGCGTTCCGCAAAGCATTCCCCGGTCCGAACGACTTCGGCGGGTACACCATGCAGGCATATGACGCCGCCAACGCTCTGATGGCCGCCATCGGGCGAGGGATCAACGACGCCAACGGCAGCATGCCGACCCGCGAGCAGGTCCGGGCCGAGATGGCCAAGACCAAGGGCTTCGTCGGGGTGATCGGCACCTATGACTTCGACGCCAACGGCGACACGAGCCTGAAGATCGTGTCCATCTACGCAGTCCAGCAGGTATCCGACCCGGCCCAGAGCACCGGCGTCTGCGGGACGAAAGCCGCGACCTTGTGCTACGTCTGGAAGGACCAGGTCAACTACGCGACCGCGGCCTAGTCTTTTAGTTCACAATCCCACGAGGAGGCCCAACCCGGGCCTCCTCGTCCTTTAACTGCAAGGAGGGGAGGCTCTGGCAGCGGGCAAGGTCGGGACGGGCGCCTCGGCGCTAAAAAGCATCCGGTCCCTGAGGGTGGGCGGCATCAGCGTCCCCGACTCGGGCTTCTACATCATCTCCGCCATCGCAATCGTCCTGCTGGGTGCCCAGGCCGTCAGCCACCCGGCCGCATTCATCCAGATCTCGATCTTCGGCATCGCGGATGGGGCGATGTATGCGCTCGTCGCCCTGGGCTACACGATGGTGTACGGCATCATCGAGCTGATCAACTTCGCGCATGGCGATGTCTTCACGATGGGTGCCTACATCGGCACCGCGATCCTCGGCTTCTTCGCGGTGAACGAGAACTCGTTCACCACGATCAACCTGGTGGCCCTGCTGCTGGTCTTCCCGGTGGTGATGCTGATCATGGGCGCCATCAACATCGGCATCGAACGCGTCGCGTACCGGCCGCTGCGCAACGCGCCGCGCCTGGCACCGCTCATCACCGCGATCGGTATGTCATTCGTGCTCGAAGGAGTCATGTTCCTCTGGCACGGCCCGGCGACCGTTCATGTGCCCGACCTCCTTCCCCACGGACCCGGCTTCCAGACCAAGATCGGCGGCGTCTTCGTCGGCTTCAAGGATGTGTTCGTGGTCGTCACGGCTGTCATCCTGGTGTCGCTGCTGGCCGTCTTCATCAACCGCACGAGGCTAGGCAAAGCTATGCGTGCCACGGCGCAGGACCGTGACGCTGCTCAGCTGATGGGCATCGACATCAACCGCACCATCGCAGCCACCTTCTTCATCGGCGCGCTGCTGGCGGGCGCCGGCGGCATGATCTGGGGCCTGTACTACAACAACATCTTCTACAACCTGGGGTTCCGCACTGGGCTGGTCGCCTTCACGTCGGCCGTGTTCGGCGGGATCGGCAACATCCCAGGTGCCGCAATCGGGGGACTGCTGATCGGGCTGATCTCGGCCTACAGTGACTACTACATCGGTTCCAAGTGGACCGAGGTCGTCATCTTCGGAATCCTGATCGGCGTCCTGGTGTTCCGTCCGACCGGATTGCTCGGTATGCGAGTGCCGGACAAGTGAACCGACCTGCTACTGAAAAGAATCCCCGCTCTCTTTTGGCCCGCCTCCATCTGCGCGAGCGTTTCAAGGACCGCGACACGGCGATCTTCGGAGTTCTCTTCCTTGGCGCGCTCGTGTTTCCGATTGTGACCATGTTCGCAACGGGCAGCTCGGCGCTTATCGCTCAGGCGGGACATGCAGGCACATTTGTTCTGCTGGCCATCGGACTCAACGTCGTGGTCGGCTTCGCCGGCCTGCTGGACCTCGGCTACGCGGCGTTCTTTGCTATCGGCGCCTACACGTACGCGCTTTTTGCGTCTGCCCAGCTCGGCTCCTCGCCGCTGCACCACAGCTACCACCTGCCGTTCTGGCTGATGATCTTCGTGGGGATGTTCGTGGCCGCCGCGGCCGGCGCTATCCTCGGCTTCCCCACGTTGAGGCTGCGCGGCGACTACCTCGCGATCGTGACGCTCGGCTTCGGCGAAATCGTGCCGCAACTGTCATACAACCTTCCGCAGTGGACGGGCGGCATCAACGCGATCGGAGGCATCGACCAGCCGAGCCTTCCGGCCTGGATCACCGGCCCATGGGCGGGTGCGAACAGTATCTCGATCATCCAGGGCGCCGCGTGCCGGGTGATCGGGTCAGGGACTAGTTTCGCGCCCTGCTTCAGTTTCGGCTTCGATCCGATCGCTTATTACGCGCTGGTCGTGATCATGATCATCGCGGCGGTGATCCTGGTAGGCAACCTGTACCGGTCGCGGCTGGGCCGCGCCTGGATGGCGATCCGGGAGGACGAGGTGGCAGCCGCAGCCATGGGCATCAACACGGTGACCACCAAGCTGCTCGCCTTTGCGATCGGCGCGTCGTTCAGCGGCTTCGCGGGTGCGTACTACGGAGCGAGCATCGGTCTGGTGAGCCCGGACGACTTCCTGTTTATCGTCTCCATCACCGTGCTGGTGATGGTCGTGCTCGGCGGCATGGGCAGCATCACCGGCGTCATCGTGGGTGCGCTTGCCATCTACTTCGTCCTGAACACTTTCCTACCTGCTCTGCCGCCCTTTGTCGAAAATCTGGCGAACAACGTTGGGCTTGGGTTTCTAAATACTCAGAATGGCGACTGGCCCGGCCTCGCGCAGGAGACGCAGCGCATCAACTTTCTGGTTTACGGTCTGATCCTTGTCCTGATGATGCTTCTACGTCCGCAAGGAATCTTCCCCAGCCGCGTCCGCGAGCAGGAGCTGAAGCATGCGGCCGTGAACGAAGACGAGGCCGCGGTCGAGCAGGTGCACGCTTCGTGAGCCAGCAGCCAACCGGCACCGACAACATCCTCGAACTGACCAATGTGACGAAACGCTTTGGCGGCTTGGTCGCGGTTGACAACGTGAGCTTGAGCATCAAGCGCGGCGAGGTCTTCGCCCTCATCGGTCCGAACGGGGCCGGCAAGACCACCCTCTTCAACAACGTGACCGGCCTGTTCCAGCCGACGTCAGGGCAGGTTGTGTTCGACGGTCGTGACATCACGGGCTCCAAGCCGCACGAAGTGGCCCGCTGGGGTATCGCGCGCACGTTCCAGAACATCCGACTTTTCGACTACATGAGCTGCCTCGACAATGTGCGAGTCGGGCGCCACGTCCGAATGAAGGCAAAGCTATGGGACTCGCTTTTCAAGCTGCCGCGTGAGCGGCGCGAGGAAGAGCGCGTGACGAATGAGGCGATGGAGCTCCTGCGCTTTGTCGGCATAGCCCGTCAAGCGAACGTGTACGCCCGCAACCTTCCCTACGGCCAGCAACGCCGGCTCGAAATCGCGCGGGCCCTGGCCACCGACCCCAAGTTGCTCCTCCTGGACGAGCCCGCCGCCGGTTTCACGCCACAAGAAAAGATGGAGCTGATGCAACTGGTCAAGAAGATTCTGGCCCGCGGCGTCACCGTCTTCTTGATCGAGCACGACATGAAGGTGGTCATGGGGATCTCGGAGCGGATCGTCGTGCTCGACCACGGCGAGAAGATCGCCGAGGGATCTCCCGACGAAGTCCGCAAGGACGCCCGGGTCATCGAAGCGTACCTGGGCAAGTCGGCCTAAAAGTGGCTCTTCTCGAGGTCGAATCGGTCAACGCGTTCTACGGCCGGATCCAGGCGCTGCGGGGCATATCGATCGAGGTCGATAAGGGCGAGGTGGTCGCGCTGATCGGTTCCAACGGCGCGGGCAAGACCACGACGCTCCGCACAATCTCCGGGTTGATGCATCCCCAGTCGGGCACCGTTCGCTTCGACGGCCGCGACATCACGCGCACCGGGCCCTCGAAGATCGTCGAGATGGGTATCTGCCAGTCACCCGAGGGCCGGCGCCTTTTTCCTCGCATGACCGTGGTCGACAACCTTTTCATGGGCGCCTACACGCGCAATGACAAACCTGGGATCGCAACTGACATGGATCGCGTTTTCACGCTTTTCCCGCGTCTCAAGGAGCGCCGCACCCAGATCGCGGGCACGCTGTCGGGTGGCGAGCAGCAGATGCTGGCGATGGGCCGGGCTCTCATGGCGAGTCCCAAGCTGCTCATGCTCGATGAACCTTCCCTCGGCCTTGCCCCGATCCTGATCGAGACCATCTTCAGCATCGTGCGCGAGATCAATGCGCAGGGCGTACCGGTGCTGCTGGTCGAGCAGAACGCGTCCAAAGCACTCGAGGTCGCTCACCGCGCCTACGTACTGGAAACCGGCTCGATCGTGATGACCGGCACCGGCAAGGAAGTGGCCGCCTCCGAGGACGTGCAGAAGGCCTACCTGGGTATTTAGGTGGCTAGCTGCCAGTCGGGTGGTAGCTGACGACGAATAGGTAGATCAGGATCGCCGCAAAGGCGGCGTACTCGAGGATCACGTTGCGGGTGAAGCTTTCTTCGACCGTGTGACGGATCAGCCCTCGGTTCACATACCAGGCGAAGAACAGCATCACCGCCTTGGGCCCCTCGTTCACGACGAGCACGCTCGACAGCGCCTCGATGGCCCACAGGAGAAAGGTGACGACCTGTGCCACGAAGAGGGCGAAGATGAAGGCCCGCCGCGGCGCGATCGGGACGCCGTTGATGCGGAAGCTGCGGAAGGATGCCAGAAACGTGATAGTGAAAATCCAGACCAGGCGCAAGACGACGTTGAAGTGGATCGTGACCAGGACCAGGTAGGCGCCCGCGACCACCAGGACCAGCACCACCTCCTGCACCAGGATGTGGCCGCGCTTCTCGGCGTCGCGAAGGCGTAGGTAGTCGAGCCGCGCCAGGAGCACGAAGCCGACTCCGAACGTGGCCGTGAGAACCAGGTATTTCCACAACTCGAGGCCCGGAAATATCGACAGGCCCGCCAGCGTCACGGCCCCCAGCGCTACCGGGATGTAATGCTCGATCCGGGGGAACTCGACGGTTCCGCGCAGGTAGCCGAGCAGGGCCGGGGCGGCGACGATCACGAGGCCGAGTGCCAGCGCCCACACCTGCCCCTCCGCCAGCAACTCCGACTTGAAGCCGAGGGCGATCGCGACCAGGACCACGGCAGCGAAGACCAGGAAACTGCGGTCACGTTCGGTCGTGACCGTGGTGGCCGGCCTGGTGTACCTGTCTTCGGGAGTCGGGGGCGTCTTCATACGGCGCGGGGAAGTTTATCCCCTTGCCCCATCGGGGGGAGGGCTAGCAGGGAGGTGCGGCGGGAGCTGGCTCCGCCAGGCCCGACGCCTCAAGGGGGGAGTCCCCCCTCAGGGAGAGGTGCGTGAGCACAATCCCCTCTCCCGAAGGGGAGAGGGTTAGGGAGAGGGGCGTGCAGCATCTCGGCGAATCATGTCCCCGCGCGCCCATACCGATCTTCGAGCCGAACCACGTCGTCGATCTCCGGCGTCGAGACCTCGAAGATGTCCGCGTCCTCGATCGCCGTGATGCGGTGGCGCGTGCGCGGGGGGACGTGCACCGAATCGCCCTTCCGCATGCGCACCTTCTCCAGATTTCCGTCGAGGGCACCCATCTCCATGTCGACCGCGCCCTCGCTCACGAGCAGCCACTCATCCTTGCGCTCGTGGTACTGAAGCGACAGCGCCTCTCCTTTGTTGACGTGCAGGATCTTGCCCAGATAGCGGCCCGTGACCGCCCAGCGGGTCTCGTAACCCCACGGCTTGTCGACGCGCGACTCATCCGCGCGCTTGACTTTCGGCCGATCAGACATGGGCTCGAAGGCCGACGATGTCCTCCAACGCCGCGAGCCGCGCCTCGACCGCGCCCTGATCGGCGGCCTCCGAGTAGATGCGCACCAGGGCCTCGGTGCCGCTGGCCCGGAGCAGCACCCAGCTCCCGTCGGCGAGATAGAACTTGAAACCGTCGTCTGAGCGAATGCGTTCAACTTTGACTCCGGCCACTTCACTTGGTTCGTGCGTCTCGAGCGTGTTCAGGATGCGTTTGCGGTCCTGGTCGTACGTCTCACGGTTGAGATGGATGTCGTGGCGCGCGTATGCGTGGGGGCCGACACGCTTCTCGAGGCCGGCCAGGATCCGCGACAAGGGTTGGCCGAGCTTCACCATCATGTCGGCAAACAACAGGCCCACCAGGATGCCGTCTCGCTCTGGGATGTGGCCCTTGACCGCAAAGCCGCCTGATTCCTCACCGCCAAGCACAGCATCTGTCTCCATCATCTTCGGCGCCACGTTCTTGAATCCGACCGGCACCTCGTAGACGGTCGCTCCGAACTCGGCGCCCAGTTTCTCTGCCATCGAGGTCATGTTCACCGTCTTGACCACGGGACCGACCATGTGGCGCACATCGAACAGATAGAGCATCAGCAGCGCGAAAACCTGAAGCTGGTTGATGAAGCGACCGGTCTCGTCGATGATGCCCACGCGGTCGGCGTCGCCGTCCGTGCAGATGCAAAGGTCCTGTCCCCCACCACGCATGGTCGCGATGGTGGAGTTGATGTTGGGCGGAATCGGTTCCGGGTTGACACCTCCGAACAGCGGGTTCCGCTCGCTGTGCAGCTCGACCACCGACGTTCGGCCGCCGTCCAGTAGTTCCTTTATGTACCCGTAGCCGGATCCGAACATGCACTCGTGCACGATGCGAAGGCCGGCCGACCTGATCGCATCGAGGTCGACCATGCGCGCGATCTGCGCGTAGTAAGGCGCGCGCGGGTCATACAGGGAAACGAGGCCGGCGGACTTGCTCCGATCCGGAACAGGCACAGTCTCGAGCGCGTTGATGCGCGGCTCGAGCTGGGCGATCACGTCGCTTGACGCCGCGCTTCCCGTCTCCGACTTGAACTTGATGCCGTTGAACAGATAGGGGTTGTGGCTCGCGGTGACCACGGCGGCCCCGGTTGCCTTCCGGTCGATGACCGTCCAAGACGCCACCTGCGTCGGTGAGGGCCGATCGAAGATGAGGGTCCGTACCCCATTTGCCGCCAAGACGTCGGCCACTGTACGGGCGAAGTCCTCCGATGCAAAGCGGCAGTCGTAGCCGACCACGGCGAGCGGATCGCTCGAGAGCGAGCGCATGTACTCGGCCGCGCCCTGAGCGACGCGGCGGACGTTGGCGAATGTGAAATCGTCGGCGACGATCCCCCTCCAGCCATCGGTGCCGAACTTGATCTGATCGGCCATCGCCGCCTTAAAGGTAACGGGTTTTGCGCGCCCGTCTGAGCGCGTCCACGACCTTGTTCACATCCTGCGCGCGCGACCGGGGACACACGAGCAAGGCGTCCTCGGTGTCGACGATGATCATGTCCTCGAGTCCGATCGCCGCCACGAGCCGTTTGTCCCCGAAGACCAGGCTTCCATGTGTGTCGACCAGCACCGCCTCACCGTCGACCGAGTTGCCGTGGGCGTCTGGATGGACCCGGTCGCCGAGCTCCGCCCAGTTCCCGATATCGGCCCAATCGAAATCGCCTGGCACGAGGAGGAGGCGATCGGTCTTTTCCATGATCGTGCGGTCGATGACGTCGATCCGCAGCCGGTTGTACATGCCCGATGCCGTGGCTTCGTCACCCGCTTGGAGCGCCGCCAGCACGCGTCGAAGTGCGGCCAGCCGGGCGGGCGCATGCCGCGCCAGCTCCTCGATGAACACCGGCAGCCGCCAGGCGAACCAGGCCAGGTTCCAGTAGTAGCCACCGGCCTTCATGAACCGCCTGGCGCTGGCAAGGTCCGGCTTTTCGATGAACTTCTTCACCCGCACCGCCCCTGACGACACCCGCCCGGGTGCATGGATGTAGCCAAGACCGGTCGACGGGAACGACGGCTTCAGTCCAACGGTGACCAGAGAGTTCGTGCCGGCCGCTGCGCGCACAGCGCTGCGTACAGCGGCGCGCGCCTTGGGCCCACCCCTGACGACATGGTCCGCGGGCATGGCCACCATCACGGCGTCGGGGTACCGCGCGATGAGCGTAAGTGCTGCCAGGCCATATGCGTTGGTGGTGCCGCGCGCCGAAGGCTCGAGGATCAGATGCGAGGCGTCCATCTCGGGCAGAACGGCTTCGATGATCTCGCGCTGACGCATCTCGGTAAGGACGAAAACCTCGTCGCCGACCGCCCGCGCCCGCTCGTATGTCTCCCGCAAAAGCGGGCGGCCGCGCTCGCCGAGCGGAAGGACGTGCTTAGGCGTCGAGCGGCGCGATCGCGGCCATAATCTCGTCCCCGCCCCGCCGGCGGGGATGACTACGAGCGTCTTTCTCAACCGACCTCTTCCGCCAGCTCCTTTGCTCGCGCTGTCGACTCCCATGGCGCGTCGATGTCCGTACGGCCGAAGTGGCCGTAAACCGCGGTCTGGCGGAACAGTGGGCGCCGGAGGTTGAGCTCCTTGATGATCCCCAGCGGACTCAGGTCGAACAGCTTGTTGACCGCCGCCGCGAGCGCGGGCTCCGGAACCTTGCCCGTGCCGAACGTGTCGATTCTGACCGCGACCGGTTTCACCACCCCGATCGCGTACGAGATCTGGACTTCGCAGCGCCGAGCGAGGCCGGCTGCGACGATGTTCTTCGCCACATGCCGGGCGCCGTAGGCTCCTGCGCGGTCGACCTTCGTGGGGTCCTTGCCTGAGAAGCAGCCGCCGCCATGGCGCGCAAACCCTCCGTACGTGTCGACCATGATCTTGCGGCCGGTGAGACCCGCGTCCGCCACTGGTCCGCCGACGACGAAGCGGCCGGTCGGATTGATGAAGGTGCGGATTCGGCCGTCCTTCAGCTCGGCGGGGATCACCGCATCGATGACGTGCTCGCCGATGTCAGATCGCAATTGCTCGGTCGTGACCTCGTCGTGATGCTGGGTGGAGAGGACGACCGTGTCCACGACCGGCCGCTCCCCGGCATCCCCGTACCGGATCGTGACCTGCACCTTGCCGTCGGGACGAAGGTAGTTGAGCGTCTTGGTGCGGCGCACCTCCGCCAGGCGACGCGCCAGCCGATGCGCGATCGTGATCGGCAGTGGCATGAGCTCAGGCGTCTCATCGCACGCGAAACCGAACATCATTCCCGAGTCGCCGGCGCCGCCGACGTCAACGCCTTGCGCAATGTCGGGCGATTGCTCGTCGATGCTGGTGATCACGCCGCAGGTCTCGGCGTCGAAGCCGTACTTCGCGCGCGTGTACCCAACCTCCCGCACCGTCTGCCGGATGATCCGTGGGATGTCGACGTAGCAGTCGGTTGTGATCTCTCCGACCACTATGACCAGGCCGGTGGTGATGACGGTCTCACAGGCGACGCGTGCGAGCGGGTCTTTGGCCAGGATCGCATCGAGGATGGCGTCAGAGATCTGGTCGGCGACCTTGTCCGGATGGCCCTCAGTGACCGACTCGGACGTAAACAGCGTAGCTGCCATGAACTGGTCCTCCTTTGAATCTCCCGCGCCGGCAAGGCCAGGCCTCTGTGCGGGCCCGTCCCCAAGCGCCAGGTTCATACCTCTGGGACGACAGAAATATAACCCCCGCCCCATCGGGGAGGGGTCTCGAGAGGGGCGTGAGTGGCATAAAAGAAGCGGTGTTAGGTTTCGCGCAGCTCCAGGTAGTGGATGCCCGAGTGACGCATGAACCTCGAGCCCCTCTGGGCCAGCAGTGCCCCGGTGGCCGCGCGTGCGGCTTCCACCACGGAGTCGATGTGCTTCCGTTCCATCTCCCAGGTCGCGGTCGGCGCCGTGATCGGACACAGGACGGTGATGCGCGCGCGATCGCGTAAGCGCTCGTAGTCGCTGAGCATCTGGTGGTGCAAGGCGAGCTGAAGAGTGCGTGCGATCAACTCCGACCAGGTGGTGGGCGCCTTCTCGTTCTCACCACCCGCCATGAGGCTGATCGCGAGGATCTCCTTGGCGCCGTCATCGACCGCGATGTCGAGCGGGGTGTTGTCGACGATCCCGCCGTCCATGTGCTCCCGCCCGTCGATCCGGACCGAGGGAAACACACCGGGGATGGCTGTGGATGCGAGCAAGGCCGGGGTCAAGGCCCCCGCGCGGAACACGGCCGGCTTGCCGGCATTGAGGTCGGTGGCGACGATCGCCAGCGGGAGCCGCATCTGCTCGAAGGTCGTGATGCCGGTCAGGGCTTGCGCCCGCTCGACCAGACGGCGGACGTTGTCCTGGGGCAGGGCGCTCACCTGGCCGCGACGCAGGCCTGACAGGATCACGCCGAGCGGGTGGGCATGGAAGACCTCCAGGGCCTGCCGGGACATCCAGAGCTCCCGCAGCATCATCACTCCGGCCTGGGACGGGTAGGCGGCGATGCAGCTCCCGTTCAGGGCGCCGACGCTGACCGCGACCATCGCGACCGGGGGCTCCACGCCGGCCTCGAACAGCGCTTGGAGCACTCCAACCTGGGCGGCGCCGCGAGCGCCGCCCCCGCCCAGCACCCACGTGCGCCGAGCGGGCCCGAACACTTGCTAGGTTCCTTCCTCCCAAGAATTGAGGTAGCGCTCTTGCTCCTCGGTGAGGGTGTCGATCGCGATCCCCATGGCGTGCAGCTTGAGCTGCGCGACCTCTTTGTCGATCTCGTCGGGCACGTCGTAGACGCGCTTCTCGAGCTTGGCAGCGTTGGCTGCGATGTACGCGGCGCAAAGGGCCTGGTTCGCGAAGCTCATGTCCATAACCGCGGCCGGGTGACCCTCGGCTGCCGCCAGGTTGATGAGGCGGCCCTCCGCGAGCACATGCAGGCGGCGGCCATCTCGCAGCTTGTATTCCTGCACCGCCGGGCGCACCTGGCGCACGCCAGTAGCCATCTCGTCGAGTGCCTTGAGGTTGATCTCGGAATTGAAGTGGCCTGAGTTGGCCAATATGACGCCGTCCTTCATCCCTTCGAAGTGCTTGCGATCGAGGACGTTTACGTCGCCGGTGACGGTGACGAAGATGTCGCCTTCGCGCGCGGCCTCGTCCATCTTCATGACCCGAAATCCATCCATCGCCGCTTCCAGCGCCTTTACCGAATCCACCTCGGTGATGACGACATCCGCGCCGTGGCCCTTGGCCCGCGATGCCAGTCCACGACCGACCCAGCCGTAGCCGGCGATGACGAATGTCTTGCCGGCGAGCAGCACGTTGGTGGCGCGGATGATGCCGTCGATGGTCGATTGGCCGGTGCCGTACCGGTTGTCGAACATGTGCTTCGTGTCGGCTTCGTTGACCGCGACGATCGGGTAGCGCAGCACGCCGCGATCCGCCATGGCGCGGAGCCTGATCACGCCTGTGGTGGTCTCCTCGGTGCCTCCGATGACTTCGGCCAGCTGCTCCTTGCGTTCCTTGTGAAGTCGGGATACCAGGTCGGCTCCGTCATCCATCGTCATCGTCGGATGGTGGTCGAGAACCGCATCTATGTGTTGGTAGTAGGTGTCGTTGTCCTCGCCGCGAATCGCGTACGTCTTGATCCCGTGCTGCGATGTGAGGGCGGCGGCCACCGCATCGTTGGTCGAAAGTGGATTGGATGCGCAAAGCGCCAGGTCGGCGCCGCCCGCCTTGAGGGTCAGCATCAGGTTGGCGGTCTCGCTCGTCACATGGAGGCACGCGGCCAGCTTCAAGCCCTTCAGCGGCTGCTCCTTGATGAATCGCTGCCGTATCAGCGTGAGCACCGGCATCTCTCTCGCCGCCCAATCGATGAGGTCCTGTCCCTCAGCGGCCAGCTTCAGGTCCTTGACGTCACTGCCCTTTGCGCTAACTTTCAAAAGAGACTCTTCTCCTTAGTAAACAAGCTCGCTCACAACCTCGATGCCCTGCAACCGCTCGCGTCCTTTGAGGAAGCTCAGCTCGATGAGAACGTGGACGCCGAGCACCTCGCCACCCAGCTTGCGGATCAACTCGGTGGCGGCGGCGGCCGTGCCTCCGGTGGCCAGCACATCATCCACGATCAGCACGGTCTGGCCGGGCCGCACCGCGTCCTCGTGGATCTGGAGCTGGTCGGTTCCATACTCGAGCTGGTAGTCCTGGCTGATGGTCTTCCAGGGCAGCTTACCCGGCTTGCGGATGGGCACGAACCCCGCTCCCAGCCCAAGGGCGACGGCGCCGCCCGGGATGAACCCTCGCGCCTCGATCGCCGTGACCACGTCGGGCGGGCGGTGCACCCAGTGGCTGCACACCTTCTCGACCATGCCTTTGAACATGACCTTGTCCGCCAGCAACGGGGTGATGTCCTTGAAGACTATCCCGGGCTGCGGGAAGTCGGGGACATCGCGGATCAGCCGGCGCAGGTGCTCTTCGGTCAGCCGGGTGTTTCCACTCATACGACCCGACGGAAGTATTCCAGGGTCAGGGCGAGACCGTCCTCGAGCGCGACCTCAGGCTGCCAGCCGAGGAGGTTGCGGGCGTGGGCGATGTCGGGCCGGCGCTGCTTGGGATCGTCGACCGGCAGTGGGCGGAGCTCGATGGGGCTGGTGGATCCCGCCAGCCGGATGATGATCTGGGCGAGCTCCAGGACGGTCACCTCGTTGGGGTTGCCGAGGTTGACCGGCATATCGTCGCCCTTCTCGAGCGTCGCCAGCACGCCTCGGACCAGGTCCGACACGTAGCAGAGGCTGCGCGTCTGGGAGCCGTCGCCGTACACGGTGAGCGGCTCGCCGCGAATGGCCTGGGCCATGAAGTTGGGCACCGCGCGTCCGTCCAGCACCTGCATCCGTGGGCCGTGGGTGTTGAAGATCCGGATGATCCGCGTATCCACCCCGTGCGCTCGGTGATAAGCCATAGCAAAGGCTTCGGCCGCCCGCTTGGCCTCGTCATAGCAGCCGCGTGGCCCGATCGGGTTGACGTTGCCCCAGTACGACTCCGGCTGAGGATGCACGAGCGGATCGCCGTAGACCTCGGAGGTCGAAGCCAGCAGGAAGGTGGCGTTCTTCGCTCGCGCCAGGCCGAGCATGTTCATGGTCCCGACGGTGCCGACCTTCAGCGTGTGGATTGGGTTGGCGTCGTATTGAGGCGGCGAAGCTGGGGACGCGAAATGGAGCACGTAGCGCACGTCTCCTTCCACATCGACGCGCTCGTTGACGTTCGCCTGCCGGAACTCGAAGTCGGGATTGTCGCGGAGGGGGCCTACGTTGTCGCGCGAGCCGGTGATGAAGTTGTCGAGCGCCAGCACGCGTAGATCACGCGCCAGCAACGCCTCGCACAGGTGCGAGCCGATGAAGCCCGCGCCGCCCGAGACGACCGCTCGTTCCTTTTTGCTAGTCGCGGCCAATGCCTCGGTACGTGAAGCCATGGCCGCGCATGACGGCGGGGTCGTAGATGTTGCGACCGTCGACGATCACGGGGCGGCGCATCGAAGCCTTCACACGGGCCATGTCGAGGTGGCGAAACTCGTTCCACTCCGTGACCACGACCACCGCGTCGGCGCCGGCAGCCACTGCATAAGCGTCCTTGGCGTACTCGACCGCGGGCAGCTTGACGCGCGCGCCTTCCATCGCCGCGGGATCATAAGCGCGCACGTGCGCGCCGGCGGCAAGCAGGACCCTGGCGATGTCCAGGCTTGGCGCCTCGCGAAGGTCGTCGGTGTTGGGCTTGAATGCCAGGCCGAGCAGCCCGATGACCTTCTCGTCGAGCTCTTCAAGGCAGTCTCGCAGCTTGTCGATGACGAGCATGCGCTGATCGCGATTGATGTCCATCACGGCATTGAGCAGCTCGGGGTGATAGTCGAAACGCTCGGCGAGAGCGGCCAGCGCTTTGACGTCTTTTGGAAAGCAGTTGTGCGTGACCAGGCCGCCGGTCGTAACGAAGGTGTGTGCGCCCGGAACTTCGAGGGAGTAGACCGCCCCAGCGAACGGGCGCCGATTGACGCCGACTACACGAACCCAGGCTGTGTGGACTCCCTCGCGTCGGTATCCCGTAGGCGCGATGCCCTTGTTCTGCTGACTTATCGAATCGATAATTGCCTGACGGTCGCGCTCGGGAACGAGGTCCAGAAGACACTCAACCTGGCCGGCCCCGGAGATCCTTACCCAGTAGGTGTCTCGGGTCGATTTGGCGGTGCGACCTACCCGGACCGAGGCGACCACCCCGATATCCGCGAGAAGGCGAAGCAGCCCGTCGGCGAGCTCTCGGCTTGTAGTGCCACTCTCGAGAATTACGCTTGGTCCGCCTCGGACATAACTCCAGCTGCCGTCCCCCAGCCAGTAGCCGGCCAGCAGAGCCCGCTTGTGCTCCACTGGCTCAGGCCAGATGTGATCCGGAAGACGCTGCTCGTAGCAGTTCCTTCCGAGCTTCATAACACCGAGCCAGAAACCTGCGAGGATGCGGGACGAGATCACAACAGATGTTGTGGTCGGAAGGTGCCGAACATCGACCTTGACACCGTGCGACGACCAGAAGCCGCGCACCTCTTCGACGAGATCCTCCTCACCGTGATGGTTGAAAGACCAGTGCACGCGCTCGCGCCGGCCATCCCTGGAGACATGCCCCTCGGCGAGGTACAGTCCCACAACTCGCCAGAAGGCCGAAGTGGACTCCATGTGCAGGGGGACCGCGGTGCCGTTCCTGGCTGTTTTGAAGGTTGCTCCTTCGATCGGCAGGCCGAGTTCGTCAAGCTCGACGAGGCGGAGTGCCCCGGATCGCATCACGTCGTGGGATCGTGCGAACGCGAGTACGGGCCGAAGGTCCCGCGCCTGGGTGCCGTCTAGCACGCTTGGTGTCGGCCTGACAATTACATCCGCGCGCTCCAGCTCGGCCGCAGCCAGACCATCAAGTAGATTGAAGTGAGCGACCGGCTCGCCCGCCTCTGATGCTTCCACCGCTACGGGGAGCCAGTCCTTGGTGGTCAACTGGCTCGCCAGCTTGACGCCATCTTGCGTCGAGAAGGGATGGTCGGGCGTGCAGAGGACCCGCCTCCCCATCTTCGTGCGGACCTCGAGGATTTCGCCCTCGAACGGTCTCATGGTGGCCGTGCTCACGGGCTGGAAACCCACCGAGCCTGTATCGGACCGCCATGAAAGGACTTCCGTCTTTTCGCTCGGCTCGAAGTTGCCGAAGACCTGTGCGAGTCGGGTCAAACTCACCTGGCCACGACGGCGCACCAAGACGGTTTCCTCTCCCACAAGACAGGAACCACCCCAGCCAATGCCGACGTCGAGGTAGCTCGGCCCGATGCGCTTGTCGAGCCCCATCCCCTCGGCCACGAGCTTGGCATCGGCGCCGACGCGCTCGCAAATACGTGCGATCTCGTTGATGAATGAGATGCGCGCGGCCAGGAACGCATTCGACGCGTACTTGACCATCTCCGCGGTGTAGATGTTTGGCGTGATGAGAATGTGCGCTTGCAGGGGCTCGTAGAGCTTCGCCACCTTCTCCGCCGCGCTGCGATCGTGGCCTCCGATCACAACCCGGTCCGGGTGCATGAAGTCCTGGATCGCGGAACCCTCACGCAGGAACTCTGGATTGGAGACCACGTCGGCCTTGTGCTTGTGATTGCGCTTGCTGATGACTCGGGACACCATGTCCCCGGTGAGGGGCGGCACCGTCGATTTGTTGACGACCACGAGCGGCCCATCCATGGAGTCGGCGATCGAACCCGCTGCGGACTCGACGAATGAGAGGTCGGCCTCACCACCCTCGCCCTCTGGAGTGCTGACGGCGATGATGGCGTACTCGGCGCCCGGCACCGCGTCCTCGTACGACGAGGTGAACGTCAGCCTCTTGGCCTTGATGTTGCGCTCGACCAGCTCGCTCAAACCCGGCTCGTAGAAGGGGACGTGGTTGCGCAGGAGCTGGGCGACCTTCTCGCGGTTGGTGTCGACGACGATCACGTCATTGCCGAGATCCGCCAGGCAAGCGGCCGTGGTCAGGCCGACGTAGCCGGCGCCGATGACTGCAACCCTGGACAAAGCGGGCCGATTATCTCAGGAGGCTTTCGTAACCAGCGATGGTCTGGCGCGCTGCCTTGCGCCAGCCGAACCCCTTCGCGCGCTCGAACCCAGAGCGGCGGGCGCGAGCCGGGTCTCGAGACAGGGCCGCGGCGGCTCGGCCGAGGGCGTCGGCGTCACCGTCCGTGACCAGCTCGCCAGCTCTGCCCACGACCTCGGGCAGGCTGGAGTTCCGGAACGCCGCCACCGGGCACCCGCACGCCATCGCCTCGAGGCAGGGCAGCCCGAAACCCTCGTAGCGGCTGGGGAACAACAGGCAGCCCGCGGCGGCGTAGAGGTCGGCCAGCTCCGCGTCGTCGACATGGCCGAGCTTGTGGGCCGCGCCCATGCTGTGGGGGGCCTGGCGGCCGGGGATGCCGGCGATCACCAGCTCGAGGTTGGGGCTGGACGACTTGGCCGCCGCCCACGCGCGCAGGAGTGCTTGGGGATCCTTGCGCGCGTCGAGCGCGCCCACGAACAGCAGGTACCCAGGCTGCAGGCCCCATCGGCGGCGGACGCGGTCGGCCGCGCCTGGTCTCGGCTTGAACTCGTCGCCGGCCGCTTCGGGCACGATCAGAATGCGCTTGCGGTTGACCTTGCTCAGGCGGACAGCGTCGTCCGCGGTCGCCTGCGAGACGGCGAGCACGAGGTCTGCGCGCCGCAGCAGCCGCCTCCCGAGCCAGAAGCGGAAACGCTCGCCCCGCATCGCCGGGCCACCCCAGGCCCAGGGGATGAGGTCATGGAGCGTGACGGCCAGAGGTACCGGAGACCGGCCGGGCAGCCTTAGGTCGATGGCGTGGTACACGTCGGGAGCGATGCGCGCAAGGTCGGATCCGAGCGCGACCGCTTCTTCGTAAGCGGCGAGCTGCCCGCGGTACCGCCGCCGCGACGACCCCAGCCGGTACTCGCCGACCGGCAGCGGGGGCACCGGCAGGCCTGAGTCGAGCAGAAGGGTCAGATTGGCATCGAAGCCTTCCGCGATGAGGCCGCGGAGGATGCCGTTGGCATAGGATCCGACGCCTCGTTTGGCACTCGGGCCCTGAAGCGGGCGCATGTCGAGAAGGACACGGGGGCCCGACCCGCGACCCCCGGCGCGTCGTGTGGTTTCGGTTCGGCTCAAGATCGGGCTGAGGTCAAGGGTCTAGCCATCATAATTTGGCGCCCATGGAACCACTTGATGTCGTCGTCGTCGGCGGGTGCGGCCACGTCGGGCTGCCGCTCGCGCTCTCGCTGGCCGAAAGCGGCTATCGCGTGGGCATCGATGACATCGACACGGCCAAGATCGAGCAGGTCCGATCGGGCAGCGTACCGTTCCTCGAGAACGGGGCCGAGGAGTTGCTGAGGAAGCTCCTCCCGACCGGTCGCCTCCAGCTCGCCGCAGATCCCGGCATGCTCCAGCGGACCAGCATCGTGATCCTGGTCATCGGGACGCCGATCGACGAGTTCATGAACCCGTCGGTACGCATATTCGATCGCGTGGTTGACGACCTGATTCCGCATCTCCGCGACGGCTCTCTGGTCGTGCTGCGGTCCACCGTGTACCCGAGCACGACCGAGTCGGTGGAGCGCAGGCTCCGCGCGGCAGGCATCGACGCCGAGGTCGTGTTCTGCCCGGAGCGCATCGCCGAGGGCCATGCGCTTGAAGAAATACGCAGCCTGCCCCAGCTGGTCGGCGCGTCGACCGATAGCGCTTTCGAGAAGACGAGCAAGCTTTTCGAGCGCCTGGGCGTGAAGGTCGTGCGCACCACGCCCATGGAGGCCGAGCTGGCGAAGCTGCTCACCAACACCTGGCGCTATATGAAGTTCGCCATCGCGAACCAGTTCTTCCAGATCGTCCACCGGTCCGGCCTCGACTACAACCGCGTGCTGGACGCCATCCGCAACGACTACCCGCGCGCCGCGGACCTTCCGGGACCTGGTTTCGCGGCCGGTCCTTGCCTGCTCAAAGACACCATGCAGCTGTCGGCGTTCACGCCCGACCATTTCCCGATGGGCCAGGCCGCGATGCAGATCAACGAGGGCCTGCCCAACTACATCGTCGACACGCTCAACTCGCGCCGGCCCCTTTCGGGCCGCACCATCGGCATCCTCGGGATGGCGTTCAAGGGCGAGTCGGATGATCCCCGAGCATCCCTGAGCTACAAGTTGCGCAAGCTGGCCGCGTTCAAAGGCGCCCGCGTGCTCTGCACCGACCCCTACATCCACGACGAGTCGTTCCTGCCGCTAGACCGTGTCTTGAAGGAAGCCGAGCTGCTCGTCATCGCGGCACCGCACCACGCCTACCGAAAGCTCGACCTCAAGGATCGCGACGTGGTCGACGTCTGGGGCATCACCGGCCCCATCCGACTCTGAAAGTTCTTCTGACCGGCTCGGCCGGCTTTATCGGCGGTTATCTGGTCGCCGAGCTGCTCCAGGCCGGACACGAGGTGGTCGGCGTGGACAACTTCAGCAAGTACGGCCCCGTGCGGCGCGGCCACGACGACGACCCTCGGTACCGGCTCGTCGAGGGGGACGCCAAGGACGCCAAGCTGCTCACCGAGCTCGCCATCGACTGCGACCACGTTGTGGCCGGCGCGGCCATGATCGGCGGAATCTCCTACTTCCACGAGTTCGCGTACGACCTGCTGGCCGAGAACGAACGCATCTCCGCCGCGACTTTCGATGCCGCGGTCGCAGCCCACCGCAGCGGGCGGCTGGAGCGGATCACCGTGATCTCCAGCAGCATGGTGTTCGAGTCGTCTGAGGTCTTCCCAACTCCCGAGGGCGCCGAGCTCGCGAGCCCGCCGCCGCGATCCACGTATGGCTTTCAAAAGCTCGCTACGGAGTACTTCGCGCGCGGCGCCCACGAGCAGCACAGCCTCCCCTACACGATCGTCCGGCCGTTCAACTGCGTCGGCATCGGCGAGCGCCGCGCCCTCCGCGACCACGACGTCAAGAGCGGCAACGTCAAGCTCGCGATGAGCCACGTGGTCCCGGACCTGTGCCAGAAGGTGCTCAAGGGCCAGGACCCTCTTCGCATCCTGGGCGATGGCAGCCAGGTCCGTCACTACACATATGGCGGCGACCTGGCGCGAGGCATCCGGCTGGCCATGGAGTCACCCCGCGCGGTCAACGAGGACTTCAACCTGTCCACCGCGCAATCGACGACGGTGCGCGAGCTGGCGGAGACGATCTGGCGCAAGGTCCACCCCGACGGCCGGCCCCTGAACCTGGTTTCCGACCCGCCCTACGAGCACGACGTGCATCGGCGCGTCCCCGACGTGAACAAGGCGCGCAACGTCCTTGGGTTCGTCGCCACGACCACGCTCGACGAGATGCTCGATGAGGTCATCCCCTGGATTCGTGAAGAGATCGAGGCGGGGCGGATCTGAGCGATCCCACCCCACAGCCGGCCCTGAGCGTGGTCGTTCCCGTTTACAACGAGGGCGAGAACGTGGTGCCGACCCTGCGCGGCGTGGTGGAGCGGACGCGCACACGCCCACTCGAGGTGCTGGTAGTCCACGACTTCGACGAGGACACCACGGTGCCAGTGGTCAAGCGGCTCCAGGTCGAGCTTCCCGAGCTTCATCTGCACCGCAACGACCTCGGTCGGGGAGCCCTCAACGCATTGAAGTCGGGCCTGGCGGCGGCCCGGGCGCCGTATGTGCTGGTGACCATGGGCGACGGCTCGGATGACCCCCGCGACATCGACGCGATGTTCGCGTTGGCGCAGGGCGGCGCCGATGTTGTCGCGGGTTCGCGCTACATGAAAGGCGGCCATCAGGTTGGCGGGCCGCTGCTGAAACGAACCATGTCACGCGTCGCCGGTCTCTCGCTGCACTGGCTTGGCGGGCTACCGATCCACGACGCCACCAGCAACTACCGCCTGTATTCAAAGCGCCTTCTCCAGAGGGTCACCATCGAGTCGACCGGGGGTTTCGAGCTCGGCCTGGAGCTGACGGTCAAGGCTTATGCGCTCGGCATGCGCATCGCGGAGGTGCCGACCACGTGGAGTGACCGCACCGCCGGCGAGAGCCGCTTCCGGCTCTGGCAGTGGCTGCCGCGCTACCTGCACTGGTACTGGCGCGGAATGGCGAGGAGATTCAGCTCCAATCGATAGGATGGCGCGCATGCGTCCAATGCTCTGCGCCCTGGTCCTCGCGGCCTCGGCGTTGCTTCCGCTCTCGGCCGCCGCTGTGGTGAGCCCGTCGCCCAGCCTCGCACAAATAATGCTGCCCGCGCCAGGCGGCTACACCGGGCAGAGGTCAACCGTATTGAGCGGGAGCTTCACCAGCCAAAACCTATCGTCAGCCTGGGGGACAAGATCCGCAGACGCCCAAAAAGCACTGGAACAGGACGGCTTCGTCGACGGCTACGGGATCGCGGTGGTCAACGAGGCGGCCCAACGCGCCCTGATCGAGTACATCGTCGCTTTCGCGGGTGGGCAGGGCGCGATGGACTGGCTTTCATTCGCCGAGGCAGGTGACAAGGCTGATCCAACCTACCAACACGCAGACTCCATCTCCGGCATCGATCCGTACTACGGAGAGCACAACGTTTACCCCAGCCACGATGTCTCCGATGCTTTTGTCTTTGTCAAGGGCAACGACCTGTTTGTCGTTGGGTTCGAATCGACACAGGATGACATTCTGAACCTGGCGATCAGCCGGGCGAAAAGCCAATACGATTCCGCCCCCAACTCATCCATTCCGCCCGCGCAGTGGCCTGAGAACTTCAAAAGCCCCGCTTCGGCGCAGGTCGGCGCGTCGCAAGACACCGCGATTGCCCTCGGCGGCCTCATCGGCGATGTAGTCATTCTCGCGCTGGTCGTCGGATTGATCGTCGCGGCGGTGGCGCTGGTCAGACGATCGCGGCCGCGCCCCACCGCGCCTGACGGTGGCACCTGGTCGACAGTACACCTGTCGCCCGACGGAGGCTACTGGTGGGACGGCCACGGTTGGAGAGACGCCGCGCACGAGGTTCCAGCGACAGCGCAACGATCACCCGACGGCCATTTCTGGTGGGATGGCCGGCAGTGGCGACCGGTCGTCTAGCTGCCAGTGCTCAGCGGGCGGTAGTTCTTCTTGTAGAACTCCCAGTACTCCCCTGACCTCAGAGGCCGCCACCAATCCGGATGATCCACGTACCACCGCACCGTCTCCTCCAACCCTTCAAGGAACGTGATGCGCGGCTCCCAGCCGAGAGCGGTGATTCGGGTCAGGTCGACGGCATAGCGGTAGTCGTGGCCTGGACGATCGGCGACATACTGGATGAGGCTCTTGGGCTTGTCCATGATCTCCAGCACTGCGTTGGCGACGTGATTCCCATCGGTCTCGACGCCTGTACCGACGTTGTAGACCCGCTCGGACAATGGCGCTTCGTGGAGCACGAGGTCGATGGCGCGGCAATGGTCCTCGACGTGGATAAAGTCCCTGAGCGCTGAGCCGTCGTTGTAAAGCGGCAGCGGCCTCCCTTCGATCGCGTTTGTAATCAATACCGGCACGATTTTCTCCGGGTACTGGTACGGACCGAATGTGTTCGTCCCTCGTGTCACGAGCAGCGGCATTCCGAAGCTCTCCGCGTAGGCGCGCGCGATGTGCTCGCCGCCCGCCTTGCTGGCCGAGTACGGGCTGCGCGGCTTGAGCGCATCGTCTTCGCGCGACCGTCCCTCTCGCACCTCGCCGTAAACCTCGTCGGTGCTGACGAGCAGAAAGGCCTTGTGTGAGTGCTTCCTGGCCGCCTCGCAAAGCACGGCGGTTCCGCGCACATCGGTGTCGATGAACGCGAGGGGCTCCATAAGCGATCGATCGACGTGGGTTTCGGCAGCGAAGTTGACGATCGCGTCGACGCCGGCTGCAACCGAATCAACGAGCCGGCTGTCGCAGATGTCGCCGTGGACGAACGTGTAACCGCTGGTGCCTTCGAACTCGGCCAGGTTGGCCGGGTTGCCGGCGTAGGTCAGCTTGTCGAGCACGGTGATCTCGACCTCGGGACGTGTCTTCCTCAGCAGCCGCACGAAGTTCGAGCCGATGAAGCCGGCGCCTCCAGCCACCAAGAGACGCTTTAAAGAACGGGTCACTTGATCGCGGGGCCCGCCGTCCAGTCGTAGCCGATAGTCGGATCGTCGTGCGGGATCCGGCCCTCGTCGTCAGGCGCATACACGTTTGAGGTGATGTAGAGCAGGTGGCTGCTCTCGAGTGCCCGGCACCCGTGTGCGACTCCGGGCGGGATCTTCACGCACGTGGCTTGGTCGTCGCCCATCAACAGCTCCATCAGGCGACCCTTGGTCGGCGATCCGTCGCGAGTGTCGAACAGGGCCACCTTCAGGGCCCCGATGACGTACCACCAGTCCGTCTGCTGCTTGTGAATGTGCCACGCCTTGGTCGCGCCCGGGTGCATCAGCGAGTGGCTCCACTGGCCGAAGTGGTCGAAGAAACCGTCGGTCTCGCGGATCACCTCGCGGAAGAACCCACGCTCGTCGGCGTGCGTGACCAGCTCCTTCACGACCACGCCTTCGATTTCGCTCACGTTTCGCGATTCACCCCATGACCGCGCACGAAGTCGTTGACCAGGTAATAAGCCTCAATCGACTCCCCCGCGTCCCCCCAGAAGCCATCGAGCACGTCGTACTCCATGAGCCCGCGGTCCACATACCAGTTGTTGACGTCGGTGATTTCCAGCTCGCCCCGGCCTGACGGCTTGAGGTTTGGCAGCACGTCCCACACCGTCTCGTCATAGAAA
>CATPBF010000009.1 GCA_955652585.1 Candidatus Dormiibacterota bacterium
GATCTGTTCCGGGTCGAAATCCCACGGACGGGGCAGGGCCATTGATTCGTCGGTCCAACCCTCGGCGCCCTGACGAAGCGCTTCCGCGGTGTTGGCTCTACTGAGCTTCTGCCAGGCAGGGTCACGCATGATGGCTCGATCCTCTGGCGGCGCGTCCGAGAGGACGCCGGCCATGCCTTCATCCCCGAGGAGGCGCACCCGAATCTGCGCCAGCAGCTCATGGAGCGCATCCCATCCGCGCTCGGCGGCCGCATAGCCGGCGGCGTTGACCCCGACCAGGCCCTTGACCTCATCCGGTTCGAGCGGCGACGCGCCCACTATCACCGAGACGGCGGCAATGCGACCCGGGTGTTTGGCGGCCACGGCCAGCGCGTGTGGGCCGCCGCCGCTCGTCCCCATCACCGGCAGACGATCGAGCTGGTGATGGTCGAGCAGGACCGCCAGATCGTCGGCAATGTCGGCCACCCCGCGACCCGGTAGCCGACTCGATCCGCCGTAACCCGGCCGGTCGGCCATCAGGTAGCGGACCCCGAGGCCACGCAAGATCGCCGGATCGGGGTGACGGTAGAGTCTGGACCCCGGCGTGCCTTGCAGCCGCAGTACAGGCGTGCCGCCCGGCTCGCCCCACCAGCGCCACGCCAGCGTACGGCCGCCCCGTCGTTGGAGCTCACCGTCTTCGAACATCAAGCCGTCTTCGGTCACAGGCACTTGTTCAGCCTAAGTCCTTCAAGGGAACGCGATTAGTTCGTGGCGGCATCGCAAATTGACGCTCAAGCTGACTCCTTACTCCCCACCCGGGCTTCTCCCGCGCCTGCGGCGCGGGGGCCCCAGTGGACGAGGCCGACCTCCCCACAAGGTGGGGAGGCGAATACCTTCAGGAGTAAACGACCAACGTCTTCGCGATCTTGTCGTGCCAGCCCTGGTGACGCGAGTCGAAGGCGACCCAGATCACCCCGATGAAACAGGTCACGAATGACAGCCACAGGCCCAGCCAACGAATGACAGCACCGGCCACCCCCAGCTCGGAGCCATCCTCTCGGATGACACGCAGCTTGAGCAGGCGCATCCCGAGGGTTCGCCCGCCGCCCCAATGCGACCAGAAGAGCACGAAGTAGATGAGAGCAACCAGGATGGATCCACCTGCGCCCGTGGTCACGCGCTGCCCATTCACGATCTGCTCACTGTTGCCCGTGATAACCAAAAACGGGAAAGCACCGCCAACGAGGCTGAGCAGAAATGCGTCCACCAGGTAAGCCCATGTGCGGACAAAGAATCCCGCAGGCGCCAGCTGCGACGGCGGCCAGGTGGCAGCCAGGCTCAATCTAGATCGGGCGCATCCACGAGCTGTCGGAGGCGGTCGGCAAGCTCCGAAACTGCAATACGCTCTTGTTTGGTGGAATCGCGCTGGCGGATGGTCACCGCTTTGTCGTTGAGCGTGTCGAAGTCGATCGTGACGCAGAACGGGGTGCCGATCTCGTCCTGGCGCCGATAGCGCCGGCCGATGTTTCCGCCTGTCTGGTCGTATTCGACGCGGAAGTAGCCCTGCAGCAATACCTGCACATCGCGCGCGACCTTGATCAGGTCTTCCTTCTTTGAAAGCGGGACCACCGCCACTTGCACCGGCGCCACATTCGGGTGTAGGTGGAGAACCACGCGGGGTTCGTTGTTGACCACATCCTCGTCGTACGCGTCCACCAGCAGTGTGATGAAGATCCGCTCCACGCTCACCGCCGGCTCGATCACCCAGGGCAGGTAACGCTCGTTCGTCTCGGGGTCCAAGTAGGTCAGGTCCACCTTGGAGCGCTCCTGGTGGACGCGCAGGTCAAAGTCTGTGCGGTCCGCTACGCCCTCGAGCTCCCCCCAACCGAACGGGAACTCGTACTCGATGTCGGTCGTCTGCTTCGAGTAGTGCGACAGCGATTCCTTCGGGTGGTCGTAATAGCGCAGGCGATCCTTGCTCAGGCCCAGGTCCTCCACATACCAACGCAATCGCTCCTCGCGCCAGTAGTGAAACCACTGATCGTCCTCGCTCGGTTTCACGAAAAACTCCATCTCCATCAGCTCGAACTCACGCACGCGGAAGACGAAGTTGCCAGGCGTGATCTCGTTGCGAAACGCCTTGCCCTGCTGGGCAATACCGAATGGGACCCGCACTCGTGTCGAGTTGATGACGTTCTTGAAGTCGACGAACATGCCCTGCGCGGTCTCCGGTCTGAGGTAGACCTCCGACGAGGTGTCCTCGACTGGACCCACATGGGTCTTGAACATCAGGTTGAACATGCGCGGCTCGTCCAGCGGCCCTCCACACTCCGGGCACCTGTCGCCCTTGATGTGATCCGCGCGCCACCGCTTCTTGCATGTGCCCAGGCACTGGCGAAGGGGGTCGACGAAGTTCGTAAGGTGGCCGGAGGCGGCCCACACCGCCGAGGGCATGATCAGCGTGGATTCCAGGCCCACCACGTCGTCGCGCAACTCCACCATGTGGCGCCACCACAGGTCGCGGATGGCCCGCTTCATCGCGACCCCATAGGGTCCGTAGTCATAGAAGCCCGACACCCCGCCGTAGATCTCGCTCGATGGGAAGATGAAGCCGCGCCGCTTCGTCAGCGCGACCACCTTTTCCATCAGCTGGTCGCGAGGAACGGTCAAGAGCCGACCCCCAACGGCACCGATGTCGTGCTCAACGCCCCTCTCCCTAACCCTCTCCCCTGCGGGGAGAGGGGATTGCCACCCAGTTCAGCCCTCTTCGAGGACGGAGAGGATGTTGCCGGCCGGGTCCTTGAACCAGGCTATGTCGGGGCCCCCGCCTGTGGCTGCGCCGCGGGCAATGCCGCGTGCGTCGGTCATATTCCCGTAGTGCTCGAACTTCACGCCGGCGGCGGTCAATTGATCCACCGCTCGGTCGATGTCGTCGACCGGGAAGTTGAGGATCGTGTATGTCGCCGGAACGTGGTCGGGCTTGGAGTACACGAAGGTGGGGTTGCCGCCGGCGATCTTCAGTCGCAGGCCTTGACCGCCTTGCTCCACCTCGAGCCCTAGGGTCTCGCCGTAGAAATTCTTGGCTGCTTCGAGGTCGTTGACCGCAAAACCGCTGAATGCTTTTGTGTTTCTAAACATAATCACGCCCCTCTCCCTAACCCTCTCCCCTTCGGGGCGAGGCGACAGACCTCATCTGGTGAAGGAACTGTAGCGACTTCAGGCGCCGGTCCAGGTGATGCTCCAGCTGCACCGTCAGCACTCGCTCCACTGCATCCATCAACTCCCCGTCCAGCTTCAAGCGCCGATACGTCGCCAGGTCACCACTCGCCATCAAACGCAGCACCTTGATCGCGGCGAGGGGGACTATAGGAGGTGAGGCCAGCGGCGCCGCGCAGTCGTCGCACAGGAACCCGCCCGCCGTCGGGCTGAAAACCGCCGGTTTCGCCGGCAGCGTCTTTCCACATGACGCGCATTCAATGAGCTGCGGCGAGTACCCGAGCAGGTCGAGGGCGGCCATCAAGAAGTATGCCGACGCGCGGCGCGGATCGGTCTCGCGAGCCAGCTCGTCGAGGGCCATCACGGTGAGCTCATATACCCCATCGACCGGGTGCCGGTCCTCGCACACGCGCTCCGCCAGCTCCGCAATCAACGCCGCATGCGACATGTACTCGACGTCGCCCACGATGCGCTCGCCTGGCATCCTCTGCACCTGGGCGACGACGTCCAGGTCGCCACGGCCCTTGGCCAGCAGCACATCGATATGCCCGTACAGCTCGAGCGACGGGCCCAGCTTGCTCTCCGGTCGGCGCACCCCCTTCGCGATCGCACCCACCTTGCCGTGCGCGCGGGTCAGGAGCGTGAAGATGCGGTCCGCCTCGCCGTAGTCGAGCTTGCGGAGCACGACCGCGTGGTCACGATATGTGGCCAGTCGGTTCCTCCATGTCGCTCGTATCCTGCGCGTCCGCGCGGCCATCGGCCTGCGAGGGATGCGCGAAGCCCGACGCGGCGAGCGCTTCCTCGGGCCACGGCTGGTCGGATTTCAAGCGCACGGTCTCGATGCGGCGACCCTTCACCTTCTCCACTGTCCAGAGCGCTCGTCCGCCTCGAAAGGAATCGCCGGCCACCGCAAGCTTGCCCAGCATCGCGTGAACGTACCCGCCGACCGAGTCGTAGTCGCCGGACTCCTCGATCGCGAGCCCAAGTCGTGAGTTGAGCTCCTCGAGCGGAAAGCCCGCATCGACTCGAGCCTCGTGGTCGTTGAGGATCGTCAGCATGTCCTCCTCGCCGGAGTCGTACTCGTCACGGATCTCGCCGACGATCTCTTCGAGCAAGTCCTCCATCGAGACGAGGCCCGCGGTGCCTCCGTACTCGTCGACCACGATCATCATGTGGACCTTCTCGGTCCGCATCTCGAGCAGCAGCTCGTCCACCTTCTTCTGCTCGGGCGTGTGTTTGATCGGGCGCAGGATTTTGTCGATGTCGAACTTCTGGGCGCTGCTGAGCGTGTAGTAGAGCAGCAGGTCCTTGGCGTGGAGCAGGCCGACGATGTGGTCGAGGTCATCCTCGTAGACCGGCATCCGCGTGTGCCGGTGCTCCTTGAAGATCTTGACGATGTCCTTCAGGCTGGACGTCTTCTCGATGGCCACGATATCCGTGCGCGGGATCATGATCTCGCGCACGGTCTTGTCGCCGATCTCGATGATCCCGTGGATCATCTGGTGCTCTTGCTCCTCGATTACGCCCGCTTCTTCGGATACGTGCAGGAGGGTCAGCAGCTCTTCTTCGGTGAGGAACGGCGCTCGCGCGGCGCGACCGCCGGTGAGGGCACGGGAGATGATCGTGACCGCCCATAGGATCGGGCCGAGGAAGCTCGCCAACCTGTCGACCGGGCCTGCTGTGGCCAGCGCCACGCGCTCCGCGTAGCGGATGGCGAGCGTCTTAGGCGTGACCTCGGCGGCGATCAAGAGCACGACAGAGAGCACGAAGGAAACGACCAGCGCGAGCCACAACCGCCATGCGCTAGGCACCCCCCAACTCGTGAACAGCGCATCGGTGAGCAGCGTGGTCGAGGTCGAGGCGACGATGAGGGCCAGGGTGTTCGTGAACAGGACTGTGGAGAGGTAGCGATTCGGGTCCGATCGCAGCTTCTGCAAAATGGCCGCGGACTTGCTCCCCTGCTCGGCCAGGAAACGGACTCGCAACCGTCCGACCGAGGTGAGCGCAGTCTCGGTCCCGGCAGCCAGCGCGGCCGCCACGAAGCAGACGACCAAGACGATTACTTCGATCCATTCCTGTGCGTTCATGAGGAAGGACTAACTGAAAAGCTCGCTGACGCTCCGGTTCTCGTGTACCCGGATGATCGCCTCGGCGAGCAAAGGCGCAACCGAAAGGACCGTCACCAGCTCGGGGTCGAATTTCTCAGGGGCGATCGGCACTGAATCGGTGACGATGACCTGTTCGATATTCGCCCTCTTCAGACGCTCGACGGCGTCTCCCGTCAGGACCGGGTGGGTGGCCGCGATGAGGACCCTGCGTGCGCCCTGCTTGTGCAGCGCCTGCGCCAGCTTGGAGATGGTGCCGCCGGTGGTGATGATGTCTTCGACCACCACGCAGTCACGGCCCTTCACGTCACCGGAAACCGCGATCACCTCCACCTCATCGTCACCTGAGCGCCGCTTGTAGCCGAACGCGATCGGCGCCTGGAGCTGGTTGGCGACCGCCTCGGCTCGGCGTCCTCCACCCGCGTCGGGGGCGACCACCGTGAGGTGCTGCAGGTTCAGAGTAAGCAGGTATTCGGCGATGATCCGATGGGGCGAGAGGTGGTCCGTCGGCACGTCGAAGAAGCCTTCGATAGCCTCGGCGTGGAGGTCGAGCAGCAGCAGCCGGTCGGCGCCGGCGAGCGTGATGAAGTTCGCGACCAGCTTGGCGGAGATGGGTTCGCGGGGCTGGGTCTTGCGCTCCTTGCGCGCGTAGCCGTAGTAGGGCACGACGGCGGTCACCCGTCCGGCCGAGGCGCGTCGCAGCGCGTCGAGGATGATGAAGAGTTCCATCAGGTGCTCGTTCACGGGGGGAGAGGTGGGCTGGATCACGAACACGTCGTGCCCGCGCATCGAGTCCTCGATCTTGACGTTGATTTCGCCATCGGGGAAGCGGCGCAGGCGGGGGTCTGTCAGCGGGACGTCGAGCTTGGTCGAGATGAGCTGGGCCAGATCGGGGTTGGCGCTGCCCGCGATCAGCTTGAGGGCGCCCCAGGGTGAGGCCTCTTCGCCCGTGAACTCGACTGCGGTGGTCAATCTGCCGATCACTCGATCAATCCTTCCGGCTTCACGCCCCTCTCCCCGACCCTCTCCCCTTCGGGGAGAGGGGGCTTCTTCCGTATCACCCTAGCTGGAACTCCCACCGCTGTCGCGCCGTCGGGTACGTCTTTGGTGACGACCGAGCCGGCCCCGGTGCGAGCTCCTCGACCAAGTTTGACTGGAGCCACGAGCATCGTGTCCACCCCGACGAACGCGCCGTCTCCGATCTCGGTGCGGTTCTTGTGGGCCCCGTCAAAGTTGGCCGTGATCGTACCCGCCCCGATGTTGGCATCCTCGCCGAGGTCGGTGTCGCCGAGATAGGAGACGTGCGGCACCTTGCTGTTTCTCCCCACCCTGGTCCGCACCAGCTCCGCGAAGCTGCCGATGTGGACGTCTTCGGCGATCTCGGTGCCAGGCCGGATCTTCACGAAGGGGCCACAGTCAGAGCGGTCGCCGATCTTCGCGTCCTCTATATGCGCGTACGGGCCGATCCGGCAATCCTGTCCGATCTGCGTGTCGCCCTTGATGACCGAGAAAGGTTCTACGGTCGTGTCCTGGCCGATGGTCACGGTCGGGTCGATGAAGGTGGAATCCGGGTCGACGATCGTGACGCCACCGTCCATCAAATGATCGAGGATTCGCCTTCGAAGGATGCCCGTCGCCGTGGCCAGGCGGACGCGGTCCTTGATGCCCATCGCCTCGTTAGGATCCGCAAGCCGCACGATGTTGACCGGCTGCAGGTGCAGGAAGACGTCGGTGAGGTAGTACTCACCGGCCTTGTTATCGTTCGAAATGCGCGCAAGCGCTTCTTGAAGGCGACCCCCATCGAAGCAGTAGATGCCGACGTTGAACTCGTGGACAGTTTGTCGCATCTCGTCGCTCGCGTCTTTCCGTTCGACGACCCTCTCGAAGTCCCCATTGTTAGAGCGCACGATGCGGCCGTCATCGCGCCTGGGGTCGTCGACGCTGGCGAGCGTGGCCGGACGCTTCGCATTTCGGTGCGAGTCGACGACGCGCCTGACCGTGTCGGCAGTGAGCAGGGGTGAATCGCCGTTGACGACGAGGACATCGCCGTTGAGGCCTTCGACCTGCTGGAGGGCGTGGGCAGTGCCGCGTGGGTCGCGCTGGAAGACGACCTCCACTTTCCCATCGAGGTGCGCGGCCACTTCGGCGTGATGGGGGTTGACGACCACGTTGATGTGGTCGGCGCCGGCTTCCTTCACGGCGTCGATGACCCAATCGATCATCGGGCGGCCGCACAGCACATGCAGGACCTTCGGAGTCCGCGACCGCATGCGGGTGCCGTGACCGGCGGCCAGAATGACGGCCGTTAGCGATTGGCTCAAGATTTAGCCCTTGCGGGTTGAGCGGAATTATACGGGCAGGGGCTCTACGCCTCTTGGGTGAGCACCATCACGAAGCCGACTTCGAACAGGGCGTCATGGTCGATGTCGGGCCTGGCGTCGGCGCGCTCGTCATCTACACCGGCGAGGACCTGCGCAGTCAGGAGATCGAGATCAGCCCCGTATCGAATGATGCAAAACGCATGCACACGGACGTTCTGCGACGGAAGACCGCGGGCGGCTATGTATTTGCCGCCGTCTTCGGATCGCTGGTCGAGGGCGAGTATCGACTCTGGCATCCAAGCCGCCCGAGCCCGGTGCCGGTTCGGATCGCCGGCGGTGAGGTGACGGAGCTGGACTGGCGCTGAGCCTGTTGGGCCCAGCGCCAGCTTCCAATCAAGACGGTGTGTCGAACCCGCTTTCCGGTGTGTTGAGGTAGGGGAACCCAGGCAGGTAGGAGACCGGAGGCGTGTTGGTGGCGGGGTCCTCGACGTCGTAGATCGCGCCCGCGGCGCCGTCGGCGGTGAACACCCCGGTTCCGTGAACGACCTGGTAAGTGAGCCCGGCTATGGCGCGAAGCTCAATGGTCACCACGTCGTCGAAGACACGGCGGCCGTTCGGGTAACCCGCGGCATCTCCTCCGAGAAGCCCGAGGATGCTCGGCTTGCTGTTCGGAGCGATCGCCATGTTCAACCTCAGCATGTCCGCCGGGGTCGAGCCGGTGAAGTTCTGGAAACCGGGGATGATCCCAGGCGGGATGCCGGTGAGCAGGATGGCGACGAGGTCGTCCCGCACCGCGCTGAGGCCGGCAAGCTTCGGGAAGACGCCCGGATATAGGACCGGCAGCAGCCCTGCAAGCTCAGGGTGCTGGACGTAGTGCAGGAACTGGGAATCGGACTTCGGCGGCAGCGAGTTCCAGAGGTCTTTCTTGCTCATCGGCACAATGACCTCGTTGAAGAGCGGATTGCCTAGTCGCGAAACCTGCACCCATGGCCCGCTTTCGACATCTTCGCCCGCGCCGCCCTCTTCACTGTCGTTGCGGATTCGCGCCTGCCGGCGGTACGCGGCTGTCCAGACCCCGACGCTCGCTTTGGGGTCGCCTACCCCGCTGAACGTGCTGGATCCGTCTCGCGTCAAGTCGCCGATGGGCACTTGCAGCGCGATGGTGTGAACGTTCAAGTGCTGGGTCCCGTTGACGCCCGGCGTCACCATCGGCAGCGGGAGCAGGTGAAGATTCTGGAAGGGCCGCAGCGCGCCAAGGTCGAAGATCGAGCCGAGGTCGACATAGAAACCCTCCTGGCGCTGGCCGGCGAACACTTTGGTGCCGCCCGCGACGGTGTGGATGGCGCTCTGCACGATCGATGCGTACGCGATCTTCGGCGTCGACCGCGGTCCCACGTTGCAAGGCGGGCAGGCCAGTCCTGAACCAAGAGTGGTGGACTCGCCGTCGACGATTCGCGTGAGGGAGTAGAACTGCGGGCGATTCCAGCTGGCGCTGTCGATCGTCGTGATCTGACCCGTGTTGTAGAGGAACGTGTTGGCGTTCTTGATCTGAGTGTGGAAGCGGAACTGATACGTGACGTCGGGTCGGGCGTCGCCGTCGTTATCGACATAGATCGCGTAGAGGACGTCGTCGCCGAACTCGAAAAAGTTGGGGCCGCCGTCTGGACCCTCGAGGGGAATGTAATTCGCGATCAACGTCACCGTCCTCGAGGCGTCGGGGCTCACGAAGGCGTAAAGGTCCGTGCTGTCGGCGACCGGGTCTTTGGCGATGGCCGGTGCTTCGCGATGCGAGGACATGTCTTATCTCACTCCCAAATCATCGCGACAGGGCCGCCGAGTGCAAGCGCACGGCGAGCTCACGGTCGCGGATGATGAACCGTTCAGAACCGACGAGGAACGCAATCTCGCCGGTGGCGAGATCCCGCACGTGCGCGATGAACGGGCCGCCAACGATCGCATTGCGCGCGCCGGCCTTTGGCGCTGCAAGTTGGAGCTTCAAAACGGCGGCCATGCCTGGGACGAGTCCCAGGGTGCCTGCGAATAGGACGCCAATCGAGCTTCGCGTCAAGAATTTCCGACGGGTCAGATCCTTCATATCCCCTCCTTCGAAACCGGATGACTTCGACAGTGGATACGCAGTCATGGAGGGGGAGGATCATCGCGAGGTAGCAAGCGCCTCGGGCGCGGCTCGTTAGGCTTCCTAGAGTGGCAAGGCTGAACGGCCTCGCGGCCTTGGCCGTATTCGTGACCGCCTGCGGTGCGGCTGCCCCGACGGCGGCCAACTCGCCGTCCCCCTCTCCCAGGTCAACGATCGCGACCCCGAGTCCGACGCCCAGCCCCTCGCTCACACCGAGTGCGGCCCCCCAACCGACGCCGCTTCCGCAGGTCACCTGCCATGGCGGCGCCACCGCAGGGCCGATGTTTCTGATGGGCGAAGCGTGGACCACCGTGCAGGTGCTCTACGACGTGACGGACCCGGTGCGTCCCCGACTCCTCTGCAAGATCGCCAACACTTCGGCGCACCTGTTCACCGGCGACACATTCGAGTACTTGAAGCCGGTGTCGGCGACCGAAACGGATGTGATGCTCCACGCGCTCGGGAGCGGCAACGAAAGCCACGCCGGCAAGTTCCCGTTCTACGTGACGACTGGTTCGTGGCTGGCGGACCAGACAGTGATGGCTTACACCATGCCGCAAGCCCCTGACAACGCCAATTTCCCGGCCGGCGGCACGCAGGTCTGGCTCTACGCGCAGCGACGGACGGCGCTCCTGTACACGTATCGGACCGGGATCGGGGACTGCATCTGCCGGTTTGGCCTGCCACCGCCGGTGCTGGCGGTGTCGCCCGACGGCCAGTACGTGGTCGCGGGCTGGATCGCGGGCAAAGGCTCGGAGCCCTTGGCCCTCTATCGCGTTTCCGACCGCGCCAGGGTGACCTCGTTTGACCCCAGCGTAACGGGGGCCTTCTGGGATCGGACCGGCCACCGTTTGTTTCTGGTCAGCTTCGCGCCGACCGCCGCCCAATCGTGGACGCCTGAGACCGGCGTGTCCGGGCTGACCGGGGCCGCAGCCTGGTCCTACTTGGCGGGCATGTCGCCGAATGGAGGCCAGGTCGCTTACACGGCGTACGTCGACCCGAACAATGCGATCGACCCGCACATCTACGCCTACGACTTGAAGGCAGGCTCCACCCGGTTGCTGGTCGACCAGCTTCGCACCCAGGTTCTCTTTGTGAAGGATGGTTGGGTCTGGTCGCTCGACGAGCGTCCCTGCTTGCCCGCCGACCAATGCCCGGGGGCGACCACGCCCACTGGGAGGGTCTATGCAATGGACCTGTCCACCGGGGCGGAGCGGGAAATCACTTGGGGTTTCGGCGACGACCCTCATGGGCAGGCCGGAATCTACGGCTGGGGCGTGTTCGCCCCTGGGGAGTTCTGGCCGGCCACCTGATCGATTCGCCCACGGCTGGGGAATACTGTGTTGCTGTGAGCGAGATGGCGGCGGTGAACCTGGAGGGCATCGTGCCTTCGCACCTGCCTGTGCTGCCGCTCAAGTCCACGGTCGTCTTCCCGCGGATCTTCATTCCCTTGTCCGTGGGGCGACGCCGGTCATTGCAGCTGCTGGACGACCTTCCCGGCGCGGAGCGCCACATCGCGGTCGCGACCCAGCTGGACGAGACGGCGGAGGAGGTCGGGTTTAAGGATCTGCACCACGTTGGTGCGATGGTGCGGGTGCAGCACATGCTGAAGCTGCCCGATGGCACCGTCCAGCTCGCGGTGCTGGGCCTGCGCCGGATCAAGCTCCTCGCGGCGACGTCCGAGGAGCCTTACCTGACCTGTCGAGTCGAGATGCGGCCCGAGACGCCCGATTCGCTTTCGCCGATCGAGCGGGAGGCTCTGCTGCGGCGCGCGATCTCTTCGTTCCAGCAGCTCGTTACGCTGTCGCCGCACTTGCCTGCGGAGCTCGCGAGCGCGGCCGGCGCGATCGACGACCCGCTGCACCTCGCGTACTACATCGCCAACCACATCCGCCTCACCACCGAGCAGCGGCAGGAGATCCTTGAGATGGACTCGGTCCAGCAAAAGCTGGAGCGCCTGCTCGGAAACCTCGCGCACGAGCTGGAGGTACTGGAGCTGGGACGAAAGATCCAGTCCCAGGCCGAAGAGCAGATGGGCAAGGCGCAGCGCGAGTACTTCTTGCGCGAGCAGCTGAAGGCGATCCAGCGCGAGCTGGGCGAGCTGGACAGCGAGCATGGGGAGCTTGCCGAGCTGCGCGAGCGGATAGAAAAGGCGGGGTTGACGACTGAGGCGAAGCGCGAAGCCGACCGCGAGCTCGCGCGGCTGGAGCGGATTCCATCCGCGTCACCCGAGTCGTCGGTGATCCGCACCTACCTGGAGCTGATCGTCTCCCTGCCGTGGAACACCTCGACGGGCGGCGAGGTGGACGTCGCCAAGGCGCGCGAGATCCTCGACGCCGACCACTACGACCTGGACAAGGTGAAGCAGCGCATCGTCGAGCACCTCGCGGTGCGACGGCTGAAGCAGGTGCGGGGCCTGACCGAGCGCGGCCGCGAACCGATCCTGTGCTTCGTCGGACCGCCTGGAGTCGGCAAGACCTCTCTCGGCCATTCCATCGCGCGCGCGATGGGCCGCAAGTTCGCACGCGCTTCACTGGGCGGCGTTCACGACGAGGCCGAGATTCGCGGCCACCGGCGCACCTACATCGGCGCGATGCCCGGACGCATCCTGCAGGCGATCCGGCGCGCCGAGTCGAACGACCCGGTGTTCATGCTGGACGAGGTCGACAAGATCGGTTCGGACTGGCGAGGCGATCCGTCCTCGGCTCTGCTCGAAGTCCTCGACCCCGAACAGAACAAGGACTTTCGCGACAACTATCTCGACGTGCCGTTCGACCTGTCGAAGGTGATGTTCATCACGACCGCGAACTCTCTCGAGACGATTCCCGCCGCTCTGCGCGACCGGATGGAGGTCCTTCATCTGTCGGGCTACACCGAGGATGAGAAGGTCCAGATTGCGGAACGGTTCCTGGTGCCGAAGCAGCTCGCCGCGCACGGATTGCGGCCGGGCGAGGTCGGTATGGACGAGGAAGCTGTGCGGTTGATCATCCGCCAATACACGCGCGAGGCAGGCGTGCGCAACCTGGAGCGCGAGATCGCGTCGGTGATGAGGCGCGCGGTGGCGGAGATCGCCGTGGGCAAGCGTCCGCGCAAGGCGGTGGACGTGAAGCGGGTGCGGGCCGCTCTGGGCAAGCGCCGGTTCCATGACGATGTCCGTGAGCGGATCGATCGTCCTGGTGTGGCCACGGGCCTTGTCTGGACGCCGACCGGGGGCGAGATCGTGTTTGTGGAAGCGGCGCTGACCCCAGGCAAAGGCGAGCTGCGCCTGACTGGCCAGCTCGGGGACGTGATGAAGGAGTCGGCCTCGGCGGCGCTGTCTTATCTGAAGGACCGCGCGGTGGTGCTCGGCATCGATCCTTTGTTGTTCGAGAAGAACGACATCCACGTGCACGTACCCGCGGGCGCGCAGCCGAAGGAAGGCCCGTCTGCGGGTGTGACCGTGCTGACGGCGATGGCGTCGATACTGACCGGCCGTCCCGCGCGCGACGACGTGGCGATGACCGGCGAGATCACTTTGCGGGGCAAGGTGCTGCCGATCGGCGGGGTCAAGGAGAAGGTGTTGGGAGCGCATAGGGCAGGCATCCGGCGCGTGCTGCTGCCGGCGCACAACGAAGCGGACCTCGACGACATTCCGGCGGATTTGCGCAAAGAGATGCAGCTGGTGCTGGTGGAGTCGATCGACCAGGTGCTGCGGGAGGCGCTGACGCCTGCGCGGGGTGGCGCGAAGCCGGCGACCGGGAAGGCGGTGTCATCGGAGCCCGCAGCGGCGAACAGGTCGAATGGGGCGAGTAAAGCGGTAGTTCGGCCGCGCACCCGTTCGACGCGCCGTATCGCCAAGACTCCCCCGAAGCGCCGCTGACCCACTCTTAACAGGCAGGGTTCTCGTCGTCAGTTTGATTGCGGATGCTGCCGTTTGCAGTGCCGCTATCCCGAGTCGATCTAGCCCGATATCTGCGACGCACGATGAGCGGCATCGAGTGGGACCTGTGGTCGCGGATGCGCGCCAAGCAGGTGGCTGGTTTCAAGTTCCGCCGCAAGGCATTGATCGGACCTTACATCGTTGATTTCGCGTGCCTGTCAGCGCGCCTGGTGGTCGAGATCGGCGGCGAGATGTTCGATCGGTCACCGCCTGGTGACGCGGCCCGGGCAGCCTGGCTCGAGTCTCGAGGCTTTCGCGTCATACGGTTCACACCCGTGGATGTTGCCGAGCGCCTTCCCCACGTTCTGGACACCATCCGCGTCGAGCTCGCCGCGCGACCGCGGTTTACGTCGTCCTATGCTCGGAGAGAGCCTAACGGCGCTGGGCCCGGGCCAGGATTTTCTCGTGCGCGGCGATTTCGGCGGCGTCGTCCAGTGGCGCGAGCTCCGTGATGCCGCGCCGCGCGAGCGCGCTGGTGACCAGATGGTCGGCCAGGTGCGGGTTCTTGGGCAGCAGCGAGCCGTGAAGGTAGGTCCCGAGGATGCCCCCCTGGATGCAGCCTTCGGTGTGGTCTTCACCGTTGTTGCCAAAGCCCATGCGCACGCGTCCAAGGGGCTTGGCCTTCGGCCCGAGGTAAGTTCGGCCGCTGTGATTCTCGAAACCGACCAGGGTTTGCGGTTGGATGTCGGGCAGGTCAGTGTCGACGACCACGTCGCCGATGAATCGCTGCTTGCCGGCCTCAGTGCGCACGTCGATGAGGCCGATGCCAGGGAACCGCTCGCCTTCTCCGGTCTGGTAGTACTGGCCGAGCAGCTGGTAGCCGCCACACACCGCGAGCACGCTGGCGCCTGAGGCCACGGCGCGCTCGAGTGCAGTTTGCTTGGTCTCGAGAAGGTCTTCGTACACGAGCGCCTGCTCGCGATCCTGGCCGCCGCCGAAGAAGAAGACATCGACGTCATCGATGCCTTCGGTGGTCCCGCGCCCAAGCTCGATCAGTCGCGCGTCGAAGTCGCGCCATTCGGCGCGCTTGAGCAGGGTGAGGATGTTGCCGCGATCGCCGTAGATGTTCATGAGGTCCGGGTACAGCCAACCGACGGTTAACGTCTTCCTCGCCATTTATCTACGTCTCCCAGTAGGGCTTGGCCCAACCGCGCCGGACGAGCTCGGCGCGCAGATCGAGCATCGCGGTGTAAGTGCAGAGCACGTGCGCGGTCTCTCCTTCGGGCGTGGCTCTGATTAGTGCGTCCAGTGCGAGCGCGGGGTCGGGCTCGGGCGGCGTCGCGATTGGCGCGGTTAGGCCCGCGTACTTGAGCCGTACGGCGAGGTCATCGGCCCGATTGCCCGCGGGCACCACCACCTGCGCGCGTCCGCGCAAGCGCTCGAAATCGACATCCCAGATCCAGGAGACGTCTGTGCCATCGGCGCGACGATCGTTCAGGCCGATCAAGAAGTTGCGGCCGCCGGCGAGATCGACCGCGGTCCGTAGGGTTTCGTTGAATCCGGCCGGGTTCTTGGAAAGGACGAGATTGAGCCTCCGACCCTGAGCCTCGAGGCGCTCCTGCCGGCCGAAAGCCGCGCGAAAGGTGCGGAGGCGTTCGGCGATGAATGCCGGGTCAAGGCCGAGCGCGTCACCGGCTGCAAATGCGGCGAGCGCGTTGTAGCAGTTGTAGAGGCCGCCCAGCGGCAGCTCGATACGCACGCCGCTGACGCCCATCGCCAGGCTTTCGAACCCATTGAGGTCGATGTGTGTCGCGGCCAGGTCTGGCACAGGTCGGGCGAAATCTCCATTGGGACAGCGATAGACCCCGTCGTGGCCGACATAGACGGCGTCGAACACGAGACTGGCGCCACAACGCGGGCACGTCCTCGCGTCAGCGGCATGGGGCAGCTCGCGCGTCGCAACCGAGGTATCGTCGAGCCCGAACCAGAGCGGGGGCCGGTCGAGGTTGAGGCCGATCTCGGCGACGCGAGGATCGTCGGCGTTCAGGACGGCTCTGCTGTCGGCGGGTAGGCGTTTGAGAGCCGCTTCGATCCTCTTGGCGATCGTCTCCAGCTCACCGTAGCGGTCCAGCTGGTCGCGAAACAGGTTCAGCACGATCGCGGCGCGCGGTTGGATCTCGTCGACGGCGCGCTCGAGGCTGGCCTCGTCGATCTCGAAGACACCCCAATCAACTTTTAGTTTTCCGTTGGCGCCTGCCTTTTCCAGCGCGGCTGCGGTCGCGCCGAAGATGAGGTTGGCGCCGGCACGATTGGACACGACACTGTGCCCGGCGCCTTCCAGCAACCAGCTGATGAGGCGCGCGGTCGTGGTCTTGCCATTCGTGCCGGTGATGACGATGGCGCCGTGCTTGAGGTCGCGCGACATCTTGCGCAGCACGTCGGGGTCGATGGCGCGGGCCACATCTCCAGGCAGGGTCGTTCCACCGCCTAGACGGCTGATCCTCGCGAGCGCGCCTGTGGCCTTGCCCGCCCACACCGCGGCCGTGCGCCGCATCAGGCCCACGCCGCGACGCTGTGCGTGACCGTGGTCCAGCAGTCGAGCGATTTGATCGCCTTCAGCGCTTCATCCCGAACCGCAAAGCGTCTGAAGAACGCCGACCCGCTGCCGGTCATCTGCCACTCATGACCGAGTCGCTCGGCGAAATCCTTGACGCGGCTGTCGGTACGCTCGGCGGCGCGACGCAGCTCGTTCGGCGGCCGGCCTTTCGTCTCGTCCCATGCACCGTAAACGCTTGCGGTCGAGAGTTCGATACCCGGCCAGGCGATCGCATACCAGGCGGGCTCGGTCGGCAGAAGCCTCAGGCGCTCTCCGATCCCTTCGGCCAGGGCGCACCCGCCGGCGAGAAAAAATGGCACATCGGCGCCGAGTGCGCGTGCGATTTCGTCCAGTTTCACGTCCACCCCATGAATCATTTTCAGCGCCCTCAACGCGGTGGCTGCGTCCGAGCTGGCTCCTCCAAGACCTGCTCCGGGCGGGATGCGTTTGTGCAGGTGGAAGTCGGTCGGCAGCTCGCGGCCCACCGATTGCTCGACGGCGGCGAGGGCCTTGACGACTATGTTGTCGATGGCCGTGGGAACGGGCAGCCCGTCGGCCACAAAAGACGTGCGTCTGGCGGGCGCCGCCTCGAGGAGATCGTGCAGAGCGACCGATTGCAAATGCGTCTGAATGTCGTGGAGCCCATCGCTGCGCCGTCCGCTGACTTTGAGGTCCAGGTTGAGCTTGGCGCGCGCGGGCAGCGCGACTTTCAACTGCGGCTGGGTCGAAGGTTCGCTCGGTACTTGGCGGCGCGGTCCTGGTAGTGCTTTGCAGCAGTGCCCACCCAGCTCTCCGACGATCCGTCCAATGGCTTCCGCACTGTGGCCGGAACGCCTGCCGCCATGTGGCCGGCAGGCACAGACTTGCCTTCACCAAGCACGGCTCCCGCCGCCAGCATCGAGCCCGCGCCAAGCCTGCTGCGCTGCAGCATGGTCGCGCCCATCCCCACGACCGCCCCTTGCTCAACGACGCAGCCCTCCAGCAGTGCGGAATGGCCGACGCTCGCGTTGCGTTCGATCAGCGTCGGTAGGTCATGCGCGCAGTGCACGACCACGTTGTCCTGGATGTTGGCGCCTTCACCGACCTTGATCGAAGCCTCGTCGCCGCGCAGCACGGCCCCGAACCAAACACTCGCGCCGGCGCCGACCTCAACGTCACCGATGAGGACCGCGGTCGGCGCGATGTAGGCGTCGGGATGCACGGATGGGCGCTTCCCGCTGAGCTCGAACTCCACTGGCCTCTATAATCCTAGCTTCGTGCTCTTCTCCCACCTGGAATCGAAACGTGGCTAAGCGAACCGCATCGGCCAAGAAGCAAGCGCGCGCGAGCGTGCGCCGGACGCTGCGCAATCGGGCAGTGCGCTCAGAGGTCAAGACGAAGATCGTCAAGGCCCGCCGCTCGCTAACCGGCGGCCCCGTCGCGGAGTCGGACCGCTACGCCATCGCGTTGGAAGCAATACGCGCGCTCGATCGCGCCGCCTCCAAGGGCATCCTGCACCGCAACAACGCGGCGCGCCGGAAGGCCCGCTTGACCCGACAGCTGGTCAAGCTCGGTGGGGTTCCGGCCGCCGGGGCGGCCGCGGCCCAGGGCGGCAAGTCCAAGAAGGGCGCGGCGCCGGCCAAGGGCGCCGCTTCCGTTGCGGCCGGCAAGGCCAAGGCCCCAGACAAGAAAGCGGCCGCGAAGAAGCCCGGCTCGAAGTAGTCCCGGACTACATTCGGGCCAGGAGCACATCGAGACCCAGCTCTGGGTCGATCTGCCCCGACTTCACCTCCCATTCGTAATCGCGGATCGCTCGCAAAGCCGCTTCCAGGCTGTTCGGGTCTGTATCGCGGGCGGTCTCGAATGCCTTCTGGAGAACAAAAGGGTGCTCGCTCATCTGCGACTTGACGTCGGCCAGCGACTCACCCCGATCCTGTCGAGCGCGCACGGCCAGAACAAGTGCGACGTGCCGCGCCATACGGTAGGCGACCGAGGTCGGCTGGATCCCGCCCCGGGCAAGCCCGCGAGCGATGTTGAGCGCCTCTGGGGTCGGGTGCGGGAGCAGGTTGTCGGTGAGCTTGAAGATCTCGTCCTCGCGTCCTCCCGCGAGCAGTTCGCTTATTACCCCGGCAGTCAGCTTCGAGCCTGACGCCTTGTACGCGGCGAGCTTAGCCAGCTCGGAGTCAATCACGGTGAGGTCCGGAGGCGTCACGCGCACGACCTGGGCTGCGATCGCGGGCGTCAGACCATGATCGTTTGCTCGCTTGGCGGCCCACTCGCCAAGGGCCCTCCCTTTGAGATGCACCATTTCCTCGACCGTGCCGCCGGCAGCGGTCACGGCCTTCGCGAGCCGGTTGGTGGCCCCGAGCCGGCCTGCCACTGTGATCAGGACCCGGGTCGTGGCCGGGACATCGGCCAGTGCGGGCGCGAGGCTTTCAGCGCGCGCGGCGGGCACCATCGTCGCCGCGACGACTCGATATGGATCGAGGAACGGCGCCTGCAGCACGGAATCCTGGAGGCGCGCGACGTTGAGGCCCTGGCCCTCCAGGCGGTCGAAGCCAAAGTCGGAGACCAGCTCCGACCGCCAGGCGTCAAGGGTCGTTCCAGCCTTCTCGTCGACAAGGAAGCGCTCCTCGCCATGGAGAAGGAGGATGGCGACGTTGCGTTTGGGATTCGCCATGTCTGTACTGCTGCGATCGTAACCGCGCCCTGCGCGTTTCACATGGGAAGCGTGATCGTGCCCTCCTGGTCCGTGCGCAAGACCGTCGGAGGGAAACCGCGCGCGAGCCGCCCCGAGGAAAGCGAAGCGACCAACTGCGCGGTCGACGTCGCGTGCTCCAGGTCCGGCGAAAGTCGACTGCGGCCACCGGAGGGCAGAAGCAGATACGAACAAGTGCCTGCGAGGCGTCCGGTGGCGACGGTCTGAGCATCGACATCGAGGTCGCTAAGGTCGCAGAAGCTGCGGCCCGATTGAGCCACCACGCGTAGTCCGAGGTAAGCGGCGCCGACCTGATCACCAGGGGCGCCTGGCTCTGGTGATAACACCTCGAGCCTGAAACCGGCTGACTCGAAGAGGTCGCCGGCGCGTGCTCGCACGACGCGGGCGCCGCGGGCGACAGCCTCGTAAGCGGCGGTCCGCCATGCTGACCCGGTGAGCTTAGCGTCGGGGATCAGCAGAGTCCCCGCCGCCCGATTCAGGCCGGCGAAACCCGCAATGTGGCCGAGGCCAGGAGCGGTGATAGCGACCAGGTCTAATCGGGCCTGCCAGGGTGGAAGAATCTGCCCAAGCTCGTCGCTCAGCCGGGCGGGGCTTGGCCCGGCGTCGACCAGGATGGCTCCTTGCGGGCTCCGGAAGAGGACAGCCTGCCCGTTGCCGACGGCGAGCACGCTGACCTGTGGTGGCGCATTCGCCCACATGCACAGGGCGGTGCCGGCGATCAAGGCCGGGGCCGCGATCGCGCCGGCCAATGCCAGGGAGCGGCGTCGCGGGCTGACGTGGCCGGCGCTGAAGACGGCGCCCAGACCGGCGTAATAGGCGAGGCCCGCCCAGGTCGGGAATCGGACGACCGGGATCGCGGCCGCAGGCAGCCGTGCCAGCAGATAAGACACCTGTTCGATGTAAGCGAGCAGCCCGGCCATTGGCAGCGCCGCGAGCCTGGCCAGCTCGGGAAAGAGTGAAAGGGGGCCAAGGGCGAGGCCGGCGGCGACGATCGCCGGGAGGATCGGCAACACCAACGCGTTTGCGACGGGAGCCACAGGTGAGAGCAAGTGGAAATCGGTAGCCATCATCGGGAGGGTGCCAACCAGCGCTGCGCAGGTGACCGCGAACGGCTCTCGGACGATGTGCGGCAGCCACTGCAGGCGCGACTCGATGCAGGGCGTGAGCAGGATGATCGCGGTCGTGCCTGCGAACGAGAGTTGGAACCCTACGTCCCACGCGAATTCTGGCCGCCAGGCGAGCATGGCGGCCGCGGTGGTCGCGAGTGAAGTCCATACGTGGGATGGTCGACCGAGGTTGGCGGCGGCGATGGCCAAACCTCCCATCACTGCCGCGCGGATCGCCGCTGGGGTGGCGCCGCCGGCGAGGGCATAGAGACCGATAAGACAAAGAGCGGGCCAGGTCGCGTATCCGCGGAGGACGGGCCGCAGCGCGCCCTGAACAATGCGCGCGAAGACGGCGACCTTAAGGCCGCTGAGCACCAGCAGGTGAACGAGCCCGGTCGCGATGAGCGCTTGCTGGAGCGTGGGGGGGATTCCCTGCCTAATGCCGAGCACCAGGCCAAGGAGGACAGCCGCATGTGGCGCGGGCAGCGCAGCGACCAGGGCGGCGATATAGCGGGCTCGCAGCCACGACGGCAATGCGGCGATTCCGGAGGCGGGGTTGCTCACGTTGATCCCGGTCGTGTCCAGTTCGAGGTATGCATGGCGCTGGGCCAGGTATGCGCGGCGATCGAATGACGGCAGGTCCCGAGGCAATACGAGCTTGCCGGTGGCGTTCAGCTGATCGCCGATGCCGGCCTCCGCAGGCCCTCGCCACCGCACCATCAAGTTGCCGACGCCAACGACCTGCGAGCCGCCGACGAGAATGACATCGGGTTCGACCAGGACTTCCGAGCCTCCCGCAGCCGCCCGACTGTCGTCGGCGACATGGCCGGTAATGGTCGCGGTCTGCCCCGCCAGGGCAACCGCGCGGGTCGCGACGCCCGGATCGAAGGCCGGGAGCTCTGCGCGCCCGACGCCGAGCAGCGCTGCCATCAGAGCGAGCGCGAGCACCGCGGGCCGGACTGCGAGCGCGAGGGCCAGGCATGGAATGGCAAGCGCGACCGCGAGCGCGCCGACCCACGATTGCGACGGCGCAATCACCACAGCGGCCGCCAGCGCGACCGACCATGAAACCGCGATCACGAGAAGAGGGACCCGCGCGAGCGAGCGGAGGTCGCGGCTGCGGGGCTCGTTCATAGCGTCAGGTAGCGGCGCGCGACGACGTAGTCGGCTTCGCTCATGCCGAGGATGTCGACGAGCTCGCGTGTGTTTTGAAAGCCGCCGAAGCTAGTGCGGTAGTCAATGACGTCCTGCGCGAAAGCGCTGGTGAAGCCCGGGACGACCTCGAGCTCTTCGAGCGTGGCGGAGTTGAGGTTGGTCCGCACGATGACCGTGGTCCCGGCGGAGCCTTTAGCAAATGGGACCTTGATCTGTTCCCCATCCTTGAGGCTGCCGGCCAGGTTGGGGAGGCGAGTGATGTCCGCTTCCACGGAAAGCCCGCCGGCCGAGGCGATGGCGTCGTAGACGCGATCCCCGCGCTTCATACGGTAGAGGCCGGGATGCTCGACCGCGCCGACAACGTGGACGAGTAGGCCCGCGGGAGCGGGGACGTCGACGTTGCCGGCGGCGGCGGCAGCGGCAGCAGCTGAATCTGCGGCGCCCACCGGGCTGGCGTGCGCGGTCGCCGACGTGTAGAGGTAGGCTGCTACGACGGCGCCGATCCCAAGCAGGACCGGGACGGCGAGGGCGAGCAGAGGCTTCCAGCCGGGAATGAAGCTGAGGTAGTTGCGCATGTCGGCGAGGCTAGGGCGCAGGCGTGCGGGCGAAAACCCAGCCTGTTAAGGGCCTCGGCAAACGGCTGGTTCCGGGGGAAGGATTCGAACCTTCGGTCGAGGATCCAAAGTCCTCTGCCTTACCTCTTGGCCACCCCGGAAGGTTGACTGGTTACCAATGGTGGCCCAGTGACAAACACGGGGCCCGGCGGGCCCTAAAGAGTATGCGGAACGCTTTGACTGTTCAGACGTGACCTCCGGCGGGTAATGGACGTTGGATCTTCATATGAGAGCTGTAGTTGTGCTGCTCCTGATTGCGGCGACCGCCGCTTGTGGTGCGTATCGATTTCCGAGCGAGTCCCCGTCTGCGACCGGGACGGTGACCGGCCACGTGATGGCGGTTCCGTGCGCGCCCGTCCAGCCGGCGAACCAGCCACCGTGCGCCGGCCGGCCGGTGCCTGGTTTGGAGATCGATTTCGCCGGCAATGGCACCGCCGTGAGCACCCGAACCGACTCGAGCGGCGCCTATTCGATCCAACTGCCCGCCGGGACCTGGAAGGTGAGCTTCAAGACCTTCATGCGGATCGTCAGCGGCCCGCCCACGGTGACCGTCCAGGCGGGTTCCAGCGTGGTTGCCGACTATCTCGTCGACTCGGGAATTCGCGTTCCGATCGCTAAGGAACCATCCCAATCCCCCACCCTCCCAGTGGGGGTGCGGGCAGCGTAGTGCGGGCGGCCCGAAGGCCGCAACCCAGCCTGTTAAGGCTGCTTCAGGGGACCAGGTTGATCAGCTTGTCCGGGACGTAGATGACCTTCGACGGCCGGCCGCCGTTGAGGGCCACGCGGACCTTCTCGCTCGCCAGTGCCAGGGCGAGCGCTTGCTCCTCCGACAGCCCGGTCGCCGCCGTCAGCCGGTCCCTCACCTTGCCGGCGACCTGAACCACCAGCGTCATCTGCGGCTCAGCCGCGGCGGCGGCGTCGAACTCCGGCCAGGGCGCGTCCGCGAGCAAGCCGCGCTCAGGTCCACCCTCTCCCAACCGCTCCCACATCTCCTCGCTGACGTGCGGTCCGATCGGGTTCAACAGCTTGACCAGGGTGCGCACCGCGGAATCCCACACCGCATCGCGCGCTCCGCCGCGCTGCAGGTAGTCCTGCATCGCGTTGGCGAGCTCCATCAGATACGCCACCGCGGTGTTGAAGCGCAGGTCGTCGTAGTCCTCGGTCACCTTCCTGACCGTCTGGGCAACCTTCCGGCGCAACAGCGCTTGATCGGTACCGGCCGCCGATGCGCTGGACACCTCGATCGACTGCGGCTCGAGAACCAGGCGCCACACCCGTTGCAGGAAGCGGACCACGCCATGCAGTCCTTGATCGGTCCATTCCACATCCTCTTCGGGGGGACCGATGAACATCTCGTAGATGCGCCCGGCGTCGGCGCCCTCCTTCTCCACCAGCTCGTCCGGCGACACGCCGTTGCCGGCGGACTTCGACATCACCTGTCCGAAGCGCTTGACCATGCCCTGGTTGAAAAGTCGAATGAACGGCTCCGAAACGTCGAGCATCCCCGCGTCGAACAACACCTTGGCGAAGAACCGCGAGTAAAGCAGATGCAGGATCGCGTGTTCGACCCCGCCCGTGTACTGGTCGACCGCCATCCAGTGGCTGGCGAGCTCGGGATCAAAGGGCTCCTTTTCGTCGTGGGGGCTCGCGTAGCGCAGGAAGTACCAGGACGAATCGACGAAGGTGTCCATCGTGTCGGTCTCACGCCGGGCCTCGCGTCCGCACTTGGGGCACGTGGTGCGCCAAAACTCGGGGTTGTCGGCGAGCGGCTTGTATTCCTTGGGGAGCAGTACAGGCAGCATGTTCGTGGGCATGGGCACGATGCCATCGACCTCGCAGTACACGACTGGAATCGGGCAGCCCCAATACCGCTGCCGCGAGATGAGCCAGTCGCGCAGGCGGTACTTCACCGTCCGCTTGCCCAGGCCTTTCTCTTCGAGCCAGGTCACGATGCGATCGAAAGCGGTCTTGCTGTCGAGGCCGTCGAACTGGCCGCTGTTCACCATCACACCAGGTCCGACGTAGGCCTGGCTGAGGTCGTCGCCGGCGCCGCCAGCGGGCGCGATGACCTCGCGGATCGGCAGGTTGTACTTCCGCGCGAAGTCGAAGTCGCGCTCGTCGTGCGCCGGCACAGCCATGATCGCTCCGGTGCCGTAGGTCATGAGTACGTAGTCGGCGACCCAGATCTGGATCTTCTCGCCGTTGACAGGATTGATGGCGAAACCGCCGGTGGGAACGCCGGTCTTCTCGCGTTCGGTCGAGAGGCGGTCGATCTCGCTCGCCTTGCGAGCTTTGGCGACGTACTCGCGCACCCGAGCACGGTTGGCGTCGGTTGTCACTTTCTCAACCAGCGGATGCTCGGGAGCCAGCACCATGAAAGTCGCGCCGAACAAGGTATCGGGTCGGGTCGTGAAGATGCGAATCGACTCCCCCTCGTGCCCGTCCACTGGGAAATCGACTTCCGCACCCTCGCTGCGGCCGATCCAGTTCGTCTGCATCAGCCGGACCTTGTGCGGCCACTTATCGAGCAGCTGTAGGTCGTTCAGCAAGCGCTCGGCGTAATCGGTGATCTTGAAGAACCACTGCTCGAGATCTCGCTTCTCGACCTCGACGTCCGCATGCCGCCAGCAGCGGCCATTGATGACCTGCTCGTTGGCCAGCACCGTTTTGTCGACCGGGCACCAGTTGACCGGAGCCATGGCGCGGTACGCCAACCCGCGCTCATAGAAGAGCAGGAACAGCCACTCCGTCCACCGGTAGTAGTCCGGCAGGCAACTCGTGACCTCGCGGTCCCAGTCGTACAGGATCCCCAACATCTGGAGCTCGCGCTTCCCCTTCGCGATGTTCGCGAGCGTCCATTCTTGCGGGTGCATGTTTCCGCGCTTCATGGCCGCGTTCTCCGCGGGCAGGCCGAATGCATCCCAGCCAAACGGGTGCAGCACCTCGAACCCCTGCATGCGCTTCATGCGCGCCAGGACATCGCCCATCACGTAGTTTCGGGCATGTCCGACGGTCAGATCGCCTGATGGATACGGGTACATCACGAGGTCGTAGTACTTGGGCTTTGGCGACCTGTCCGACGCCTTCATCACCCCGCGCTCGGTCCAGATCTTCTGCCACTTAGGCTCGATCTCCTGCGGAACGTAGGTACTACGCCGGGTGATGCTCATGTGAACTTCCAATTCTATTTTTCTACGCCGGCGTTCGATCAGAGGGCCGAGTTCGTGGCCGACGATCGCACCGAGCACGAGCGCCGCACCCGCCCCCTGCAGCGCGTTCAGACGCTGGCCCGCCAACACGATCGCCGCGGCCAAGGCCCAGGCGGGCTCGGTGGCGAGGATGAGCGCGGTGCGGCTGGCGTCGAGGTGTGCCTGGGCCCAGGTCTGGACGTAGAACGCGACCGCCGATGCGAACACACCCGTGATCACGATCGCGAACCACACCTGCCCTGATGGGAGGTGGGTCAGCGAAGGGGTGCCGCCGATACTGAACAGCACCGCGCACGTCGCCATCTGCACCATCGCCAGTGGCGCGGCGCGCAGGCCGGGCGACCATTGGCTCAGAAGGACGATATGCAGCGCATAGAGGACCGCGCACACCATGACGAGAAAGTCGCCAAGTCCAACTCCGGCCCCGCCGCCCGCGAGCATCAGGGTTCCGATGAGCGCAAGGACGACCGCGATCACGGTCCGGCGATGCACCGAGACCCCGAAGAGCCGATCGATCAAGGGAGTGAACACGACGAACAGGCCGGTGATGAGGCCGGCGTTGCCGGGGCTGGTCGTCGTCTGGCCGACCGTCTGGAACAGGTAGCCGCCGGCGAGCACGGTCCCCGCGACGACGCCCACCCAAAGTTCGCGTCGCGACGGCAGCCTGTGCACGATGACCACCATCACCAGCGCAGCGAGCAGAAACCTTAGCTCGAGGAAAGGCAGGACCGGGTACTGTGTGATCGCGTCCTTGACCAGGACGAACGTCCAGCCCCAGACCGCGGTCACCATCAATAGAAAGAAGACGTAGATCAATGGATCGACTGTGGGCGCCGTGGCGCATGGAGTACATCACCGGCGAGCAGCGGCCTGGATGCCTGTTCTGCCGCGTACTCGAGAATCCCGAAGACCCGGATGCCGAGCTCGTCGTGTGGCGACCACAAGGGGCGATCGTGATGCTGAACAAGTTCCCCTACAACGCCGGCCACGTGATGGTCGCCCCCGCCGCGCACGAGGGCGAGGTCGACAACCTCGACGACGGCCAGACCGCCGACCTCATGCGCGCCCTGAAGCGGTCGGTCGCCGTGCTGCGTGCGAGCCTCGAGCCGCAGGGCTTCAACATCGGCGCCAATACCGGCCGCGCCGCCGGCGCCGGCATTCCAGACCACGTGCACTTTCACGTGGTGCCGCGGTGGGACGGCGACACGAACTTCATGCCGGTGCTGGCCGAGGTCAAGGTGGTCAACGAGCACCTGCTGCGGACCGCGGCGAAGCTGCGGAAGGCTTTCTCAGCCAGCTGACCCGACCACCCACGACGGTCGCCACTACGCGGCCCTCGTCGACCACGGTCAAATCGCACAGCATCCCGCGAGTCAACGCGCCGAGGTCGTTTTCCATTCCCACAGCAAATGCTGCCCCGGACGTGTATGCGCGCAGCGCCGGCGCGCGCGATACGGCGAGGTCGGGATGCCATTTCGCGCGGCGCCGCCAGTCGGTGGCCGCGTCGATGCCGAGCAGCGGATCGGCGGTCTCGACCGGCGCGTCGGAACCGAATGCCAGTCGGGCACCCGCACGCTCCAGAGCGCCCCACGCGTATGCGTGCCCGCTCACCGTCGGCCAGTACGCATCGGCCAGCTCGCGGTCGGCGACGGCGTGAATCGGCTGCATGGAAGCGATCGCGCCGATGTGCGCGAACCGCGGCATGTCCTTGGGATCGACGCACTGCGCGTGCTCGATGCGCGGCCTCCAGAAACGCCATGCCCTGCGGTGTGGGGCCAGCGCGTCGAGCGCCCTGCGGACCGCGCCGTCCCCGATCGCGTGCAGGCACACGTTCAGCTCGGCGCGTGCGCACCGTTCGAGCATGTCGAGCAGGTCCAGTTGCGGGAGTCGCACAGTGCCCGAACCATCGAGCATTTCTGCGGTCCGGCTGCCTAATGAGCCGTCGAGGAACGCCTTCACGCCCCAGATCCGAAGCCACGGGTCGCCCCATCCGGAACGCACGCCGATCCGTTCGGCGTGGTGGAGGTCCGCGATGGGGAGGTTGTACGTGATCCTCAGCGGCAGCTTGCCTCGCGCGTGGAGGCGCTGAAAGGAGGCGAAGCCCCTCGCGCTGTCCATGGAATGCACGGACGTGAGGCCCAGGCGCGCGAGTGCCGCCAGCGCCCGCGTCATCGCGGCATCGAAGTCGCGGTCTGTCGCCCTCGGCATGTTGGCGGCCACGAGCTCCATTGCCGTTTCGCGAAGGATCCCTGTTGGCTCACCCTGATCGTCGCGGTCGATGACGCCGCCTGGGAGATCGTGAGTGCCCCGGTCGATGCCCGCTTGTTTCAGGGCCGCCGACGAGACCCAGGCCGAGTGGCCGTCCTTGCGACGGAGGTACACGGGCCGGCCGCCGGCGGCGTGGTCGAGGTCGCGGCTGGAAGGGAAGGCAGGGTCCGACCACGCGTCGTTGTACCAGCCCGAGCCGACCACCCAACCGTCTTTCGGCAGCCGCGCTGCCCACTTCTTCACGCGTGTGAGGACGTCTTCAAGGCTGTCGGCGCCGGTCAGATCGAGCGTGAGGTGGCGCTCGGCGAGGCCCTCCAGGTGGATGTGTGAATCGATCAACCCGGGCCATGCGGCTCCGCGCAGCCGGACCACCTCGGCGCCGCGACCCGCCGCCTGGCGTGCCCGCACGCCAACACCGATGATCCTTCGGTCAGGGCCGGCGGCGACCTCGGGCTTGCAGCCCGCGAATAGCACCGCGCCGCTCTTCACAAACTAGGGTCCCCGCGAAATTGAAAATTTCGCAGGGTCATAGGCCGTACGTCTTGGCGATGATCTCCTTCATGATCTCGTCCGAGCCGGCGCCGATGCGCCCGAGCCGCGCGTTGCGCCAGGCCCTTTCGACGGGGAATTCGTGCATGTACCCGTGCCCGCCGAGAATCTGAATCGCGTCATCCGCGACCTCGACTGCGACCTGCGTGGCGAGCAGCTTGGCCTGGGAGATCTCCCGCACCGGGTACTCGCCTTTGTCCCATTGCGCCGCGGTCTGGTAGACGAACGCCTGCACGGCCGCGATCTTGGTGCCCATGTCGACAAGGCGGTGCTTGATGACCTGGAACTCCGATATCGGGTGGCCGAAGGCGTGTCGGTTCTGGGCATAGTTCATGGTGTACTCGAAGGTGCGGGACGCGCCCGCGATGGCTCCGGCGGCGGCGATCATCCGCTCGCCCTGCAGCTCCCACATGATGTTCTTGAAGCCGTCCCCCTCCTCACCGATCAGGTTGCCGACCGGGACGTGGCAGTCCTCGAACAGCAGCTCGGCCGTGTCGGACGAATGCATCCCGAGCTTCTTGAGCGTGCGCGTGACCTGGAATCCGGGCGTGCCCTTCTCGATGACAAGCAGGTTGTAACCCTTGTGGCCGCGGTCGCGGTCGGTCTTGGTGACGACGAGCGCCCAGTGGCAGCGGGCGCCGCTCGTGATGAAGATCTTCCTACCGTTGACGACGAAGTGGTCGCCGTCGCGCCTGGCGGTGGTTGTGATTCCGGCGACGTCGCTGCCGGCGTCTGGTTCGGTGATCGCCAGCGCCGCAATGTGCTCTCCGCGGATCGCGGGGGCCAGCCATTTGCGCTTCTGCTCCTCGGTCCCGAACTTGAAGACCGGAGGCGTCGCCATCTCGGTCTGGACGTCGACCGCCATGGCGAGCCCGCCTAGGCCGGCCTTCGCCATTTCCTCGGACAGAACGACGGCCGAGAAGTAGTCGCCGCCCTGGCCGCCGTACTCGGGCGGGTAGCGCAGGCCCAGGAATCCGAGCTCGCCGAAGCGTTTGAAGATGGAGTCCGGGAACGTCTTTTCCTCCCACTCCTCGAGGTGCGGCTGCACCTCGGTGGTGAGGAACTTCCGGATGTGCAGCCTGAGCTCCTCGTGGGCGTCGGTGAAGTACATCGGGATGGAGTGTAGGCCGGAACGTGCTGGGGCCTGCTTACGGTATGATTCGCCGCCTTGGATCCCCTTCGGGAACTGACGCACGCCTAGGAGACAGTTTGGGCTCGGTAATCAAGAAGCGGCGCAAGAAGATGCGCAAGCACAAGCACAAGAAGATGCTCAAGAAGACACGCTGGGCACGGCGCGCCCACGCGTAAGATGACTCGCTGATGCTGGGCTGGATCGTACTTGCGATCGTCATCCTCGTGGTTCTTTGGCTTGTCTTCACCTACAACGGGCTGATCTCAGCCCGGAACCGGACCCAGGAAGCCTGGTCGGAGATCGACGTCGAACTCAAGCGACGCCACGACCTCATCCCCAACCTTATGAACACGGTGCAGGGCTACATGGGGCACGAGCGCGGCACCCTGGAGGCCGTCACCAATGCCCGCGCCAACGCCGTCGCGGCGGGCGCAACCGGCGACCCGGCCAAGATCGGCGCCGCCGAGAACATGCTGAGCCAGAGCCTGCGCAGCCTGTTCGCGGTGTCGGAGAACTACCCCGACTTGAAGGCGATTACCGCCTTCACCAACCTGCAGGAGACCCTGACCGCGACCGAGGACAAAATCGAGTTCTCGCGGCGCTTCTACAACGGCAACGTCAGGGACTACAACATCAAGCTGCAGACCCTGCCCACTTCGCTCATCGCCGGGGCGCTCGGGTTCAAGGCGTTCGGCTTCTTCCAGGCCGACGAGGGTGACCGGGCGGTGCCGGTGGTGAACTTCGGCAACTCGCCGTCGGCGGGCGGCCCTCCGGGGCCAGGCTCGCTGCCTCCGGCGGCTGGTTCGGGGCCGCCCCCGATGGGCTCGTCGGGGCCTCCGCCACAGAGCTAGCCACCGGCTGACTTCGCCCAGTCGGAGTCAAACCGCGAGCTGTACGCCGACACGGCGCGCGGGTCCTCCGTTTCGATGTCGAGCTCGTGATTGACGCCCAACCCCGACAGCGTCCAGTTGGCAGAGCCCAGGATCAACTCGCCGTCGAAAAGTCCGATCTTCGCGTGGAGCAGCGCGCCCTTTGGGACCGGATACCAACGCACCGATACGCCGCTCGATGAGAGCACCGCGTACGCATGGCGGTTGTAGGGCTGGTTGGGGTCAAGAAGGACTCTGACCAGCGCTCCGCGACGGTGGGCGGCCGCGAGGCCGGCAATGACCTCCGGATCGGTGAACGTATAAACCTCGACCAGCGCGCGTACTCGCGCACGTCCGAGAGCACCCTCGAGAATTGCCCTGATCTCTTCGCCCGGCGCGGTCTGGGCAATCTGCGACGGCGCCGGCGCAAGCGGCGCCGGGTGGCCTCCGGCCAGGTCCCAGTCCTGCACGAAGATGCGCGCCAGGCGCGAGATCTCTGCCTGCACGCGCGTCTCGAGGACGTAATCGTGGTTGCGGCTGCTGTGCGCGCCCCAGTTCATGCCGCCGACAACCGCCTCGCCGTCTGCGATCAAGAGCTTTACATGGTCGATCTGATGGCGCACATCATCGACCGGGTACACGCGCTCGGGTACATGGAACGTGTCGAGGAGTGCGGCCGACCGACGGCTGGCGTTCACCGTTGGATCTGTGATCACCTGCACCGCCACGCCTCGCGCATATGCCGCGCCGAGCTCGGACACGAGATCTCGCCGGCCCAATTCGTACATTTCCACCATGACTCGGGTGCGAGCTGATTCGATGAGCTTCGCGACCAGCTGGAAGATGTCGGCGTCCTGCCACAGAGTCACGGGCTCGGGGCGCCCCGACCCCGATGTCGGAAGCGCCCCGCCCACACCCGGCGCCTGCGCGACCTGAGCTGCGTTGGCGATCGGCGCCGCGGTGGGGGGAACCGAGCACGCCGTCAGGCCAACCGTCAGCAGCAGGAACGCAAATCGCGCCATGGCGAGAACGAACGGTATGGGTACGAAACAAGGGCGCCAACCCAGCCTGTTAAGGCGGGGTTAGATCAGAGCAGATCCACCCGCATGCCCGGCCGCGCGCCGAGCACCCTGTCCGCGCGTGCCTCTCGAATGCCGACCTCCAGGTACCCCATGCTGCCGATGTAGACGAACGGTTCGTTCGGACGCGCTTCCGCATAGGTCTTCGCCGAGGCGGTGATGTAGTGGTTGTGTATTCGCATCGGCCTGACTGGTGGCTTGAGGTTCGTCACGAGGTTGCCGAACCCATCGGTCCAGAGCACGCGCGGGCCTGAGTCGTCGAGCATCGTCGGCGGCGCCGTCGGGTGGCCCAGCGACTCGAGCGGCACGCCCGACGCCAGTGCGGCGGCCGCGGGGGCGAACACATCACGTCCTTCGAAGGTCGGAGCGCCCCCCGGCACGGACGGCAGCTCCACCGCCTGCTGCATGCCCACCTCGTCGATGACGATCCCGAACAGCCCGTTGTCGGGGCCGACATAGAATCGCCCGCCGGCACGAATCACCAGCCGCCGCCGCGAGCTGCCGACCCCGGGGTCGACAACAGCCATGTGCACCGACCCGGCGCCGAAATGTCGCGTGCCCGCGAACAGCATGAACGCGCCCGCGAATACGTCGAATCGCGGGACCTCGTGACTGACGTCGACAAGTGTCGCGTGCGGGCAACCCGCGAGCACCACCGCCTTCATCGCGGCGACCAGGGGTGAGCCGGTGCCGAAATCGGAGGTGAAGGTGACGATAGGCGGCCCGGCCGGTATGCCGTGGCTACCAGTAGCGTGTCTCCTTCCAGGGATCTGCTTCATCGTGGTATCCGCGCTGCTCCCAGAAACCGAGCCGGTTGCGATCCATGAACTCTAGCCCGCGCAACCACTTCGCCGACTTCCAGAAGTATTTCGAGGGCACGAATAGCCGTAGCGGCCACCCGTGGTCGGGCGTCAGATCCTGCCCATTCCACGCGTAGCACAACAGGTTCTGCTCAGCGTCCAGCACCTCGAGCGGGACCGAGGTTGTGTACCCGTACTCGGAGTGAGCCATGACGTACTTCGCCTCAGGCTTGGGCTTGGCAAGTTCGAGGATCTCGCGAAACGGGACGCCGGTCCAGGTGTCGCCAAGGCGGCTCCAGCCGGTGACGCAGTGGATATCCGCGACAACGTCTTTCGTGGGGAGGGCCCGAAGCTCTTTGTAGTTCAAAGTCAAAGGGTTTTCGATAGCGCCGAACACCTTGAAATCCCATGTGCCGATTTCGGTTTTGGGCACCGGTCCGAAATGCAAGAGCGGCCAGCGGTCGGGCGCGGTGAGGGTCTGGCCGGGCGGGATGCGCGCCGGATCGACACCTTCGGGCACGCGCTTGCCTTTGAAGAGGAACGACATCTGGCGAGTATAGGAATCGGCGTCGCGCGGCCTCTTGTTCCCGGCTCGGAGACCAATTCGAGCCGGGCTATACTGGCCTTTCCCGTCGAGTACGTGAGCAGTGGGTCCGTAGCTCAATTGGGAGAGCGCTTGAATCGCACTCAAGAGGTAAGGGGTTCGAATCCCCTCGGATCCACCATCCCGACCCCGACTCGGAGGAATAGTCAAGACCTGTGGATTGGCGTGCCACGATGAGGTGGCAAAATCAGTTGCAGGAAGCGCACGAAGTTGTCGGAGCGATCAGGAACCCTCGCTGACGATCCTTTCAGCGGTCGGCGCCCAACCAGTCACGAACGGCTGACGGGACTGCCCTGGGATGCGTCGTACCACAACGGCCCTGCGCCTTGGGATATTGGCCAGCCGCAGCCAGCAATAGTGCGTTTGGCAGCCGAAGGCGGATTCGCCGGAGCGGTGCTCGATGCGGGCTGCGGGACCGGCGAGAACGCTCTTCACGTCGCCTCGCTGGGTTGGTCGGTTCTGGGCGTTGACGTGGCTGAGACGGCACTGGCAATCGCCCGAGCGAAGGCCGACGACCGTGGGATCGAGGTTGAGTTCGCTACGGCTGACGCATTCCAGTTGGAGCGTTTGGGGCGCAGGTTTGAGACGGTGCTGGACTGCGGACTGTTCCACACCTTCGACGGCGACGAGCGACCAGGATACGTGGCGAGTCTAGCGTCGGTGACTGAGCACGATGGAACCCTGTATGTGTTGTGCTTCAGTGACGATGGTCCCGATACTGGCCCACACCCCATCAGTCAGCAAGAGCTGAGAGCGGCGTTCAACCCAAGCAATGGATGGAGCGTCGCCGCCATCGAACCGGACCGGGTTCAGACGAGAGACCACCACGACGGTGCACCGGCTTGGTTCGCGACAATCAAACGGATCTAGACGCCGGTCTGGTCGGCCCGGTGAGCGATCCCGTTGATCATCAGCACGCTTCCTGGTGCTCGGCCGCGACCCGCTTGGGCACGACCATCCGCCACGCATCCAGCACCAGTTCGCGCATCTCTCGTTCGTCGATCTTGTCGAGGCGGACAAGCACCCAGTGGTACCTGAGGTCGCCCCGACTGGGCAGCATGAATTTGTGTGGGTCCCCGCCCACCAACCAGTCCCGCTGTTCCTTCGGAAACCCGAAGCCCATCACCCGTTCGTCGCGCGAGAACGCCACGTAAACGATCCGGCCCACGCGGAACTTCACGCGGCCGCCCACCAGCGCCTCGCTCGTGCGCGGCAGCGTCATCGCGAATCGCCGCACCTGCTCGACACTGACGATCGAGTCGGACACGCGGCCATCCTGGCACAGGATCGGGCGACCAACGTGAAGCGGACCGCGGCGGGCTAGGCGGTCTCCCGGCGGCCCCCTGTGAGTAGCTAGCGCTTACTTGAGCCTGAAAGGCGGGTACTCATCGGTCACCAGCACAAATGCATAGCCGCTGACTCGATTGCCCCATCGAAATACGCCAACGACGAAGCCAAACAGACCCCGTGGATACGTGCCTGTGAATAGGATCGCAAACCATGCGAGGATCACCGCGGCGAGGGCGCCAATGCCCAGAAAGATCAGAACGAAATAGTGCGGGAAGGCCAGGAGCCACTTGACGATGGGCAGCCAGCGATTGAGCTTCTGAGCATCCGGATAGGCGAACTCGAGGTGGACGGCCTGCTCCTCATCTGTTGATGGATACCGATCATCGAGCAGGGCGAGGTAGGCCGAGACGCGGTTCGAAAAGCGCATGAGGTTGAGGTTCCAGTCGAACCACCAACGCGGGTACTTTTGACGAAACACGATCATCAGGACCAGCGGTATGAACACCAGCCCGCCGCCGACGGTCATGTCCGTCATCGCCTTGTTGTTGGCGTCGACCGTCTCGGTCCCCAGCGTGCCAATCACGATGAGAATCGGGATCGCGACGAAGATCCGGAACGCTGTCGTAAGCCGGTTGAGCGGCCGGGCGGGATAATCGACGTCGAACTGTACCGGGTAGCTGCTGACCATCCGCTTCACCTCTCCTTACTGAGTTGCCGGCAACCTGCTGCCGATTGTCGGCTCATTCCGCGTGTAGGACCTCGACCACGTTCGTGCGCGCGGCCCATCGGCCTGGGATCGTCGCCGCGGCGATCGCCACGGCCACACCCACGATCGGGATAGCGATGAGCTCCCAGGTCGCAAAGACGTCATAAAAGGATGGTGGCGTGGTGTTGCCGCCCAGGGCGCTTAGCTGGTCGAATAGCACCCTGTACAGCGCGACACCTGCCGGCACCGCGATCAGACCACCCAGCAGCGCCAGGAAGCCCCCTGAGGTGGCGACCATCGCGATCACCTGGCGTGGGCTCATGCCGAGCGTTTTGAGGGTGGCGGTGTCGCGCAAGCGCTCGCGCGTGTTCAGCAAGACTGTGTTGAAGATGCCCGCGATCGCGATCAGCGCGATCAAGCCCGCGATGCCCAACAGGACAACTGCGATCACGCTGAGGAACGCGGTGTTACCTGTGCTGGCGGCCTGGACGTCGAGCAGGTCCGGCTGCGCCGCGGCCAGCCGCCGCACGTAGGCGTCCACGTTCGAACCGGATTTGAGCGTGACCATATAGCTGGACGGAAAAAGGTCCGGGACACCGGCCGCGAGGGTCGTCCAGTCGAGCATCAGGATGTGGCCGCCTGGTCCGGAAGTGAAGTCGTAAACGACGCCCACGATTCGCAGCTTCAGGGCCGCACCATTGACCGACCCGGTGAAACTGTCGCCCACGTTGAGATGTGCGTCCTGGAGGAAGCCTCCGTTGGCCACCACCTCACCAGGACCGCTGAACCATCGACCCGAGGTCAGCAGGTAGCCGAGCGACGCCGAGTCGCCGCGAAAGGTCAGGGTGTTGACCGGATCGGCGATCCCGTGAGCGGTGATGTTTGCGAAGGCCTGGGCGACCACGCGCCCGGTCTCCGGCTGCGAGTTGATCAGCTTGGTGGTATCGGCGTCGGCGAGGGCTGGGCTCTTCGCGACGACGACATCCACCTTTCCGATGTGTCCCTCATAGGAGTAGATCTCGTTGAAGGTTCGGGTTTCTCCCAAGGCGACGACGACGGTGGCGACGCCGAGAACGACGGCCAGCAGGGTCAGGAGCGCCCGGACCGGGCGCGCGGTAGCGTCGCCCAGACCGAGGACGACGGATCGCGGCAGCCTGGCCTGAGATGCGAGACGGCGGAGCCACCGGCCGCTGTGGCCCCGAGGCGCGGCAGCGTTGGCGATCACGATCGCGGGCTTGAGCCGTCCCGCGCGAAACGCAGGCAACAGCGCTGCAATGGTGACGATGAGCAGCGCACCGGCAAGCGCAAGCAGGCCCAAGAGGGGCGAATAGGTCGGTTGATAGGCGAGACCCAGTGCCTGCGAGTTGCTTGCCAGCAGCGGCTGGCTGAGAACCATAGCGGCTGGAATGCCGATGACCGAGGCGGTCGCAGTCGGAACCAGGATCTGGAGCACGAAGACACCGATCACCTGCGTCGGGGTGAAGCCGACGGCTTTCATGATCCCGATCTCGCGGTACGCGGAGATGACGATCCCCGTCACGAGGTTGGCCACGATCGCCGCCGTCGCGGCGAGCGCGAAGACACTGAACGCGACCAGCACTCCGGTGAGGATCTCAGTCGAGATGTGGAAGACGGTGCGGGCAAAGATGTAGCTGATCGAGCCGGTGATGCTGTCCGGCGGAACAGAGGCGCGAAGTGTGTCCAGGTGGGCCTGCAGCTGCGCGCTGGTCGGGTCGCTGGAGAATCGGTAGTCCATCTGGTAGAAGGACGCGCCCTTGGTGGTCAGGGAGGCGAAGGCGGATTCGATGACCCAGGCATGCTGCTGACCGCCGACGTCCGCGCGGAGCTCGTCTATATCCACGACCACGCCCACGACGGTGAGGATGGACGCCTGCGGAACGCTGAGAACTCTGAGCCTGTCACCGAGTGACACATGGTTGAGGTCGGCGAACGACCGGGTGAGGGCAATCTCGTTACTGCTGGACGGCCAGCGGCCGCCCGTGATGCGCAGCTGCCCAACGTCGCCCCCGGGGTTGTCCCGAGCGATGGTGGTCACGGTGTACTTGTGGCCACCCGACTGAAACTGCATGTCGGTCGCGCGGTACGGACCTGCGAATGCCGAGGCACCGATCGCGGCGGGCGTGCCCGCGAGTGCGCCCGGATCGACCTTGCCGTCGAAATCAACCACTAGGTGGGCGCCCTTCTGCGCCTCGAACGCGGTCTGGTAAGGGTCACTTGTCTGAGCGATGAGCGTCAGCGCGATCGTGCCCGTGCCGACTGCGAGCAGCGTGGTGACGAAGACGACCACGGCCTGCAGCCGCCGCCGCCGTAGATCTCGAAAGGCTTTGACAAGGACGGCGGTCATCGCGACACCTCCTCGCCGCGGACGCGGATCACCTCAGAGGCAGTCCGGTCCGGGCTCTCGAGGCGCGCGTCGTCGACGATCTTCCCGTCCATCACGCTGATCACCCGCGCTGCGTGACGCGTCGCCAGCTTGGCGTCGTGCGTGACGAGCAGGATCGTCTGCCCGTGGCGGTGGAGTTCACCCAGGAGCTCCATCACCTGATCCCCGGTGTGCGTGTCGAGCGCGCCGGTGGGCTCGTCGGCGAGCAGCAGCGTCGGATTGTTGATCAGGGCGCGGGCGATCGCCACGCGCTGCTGCTGTCCGCCGGAAAGGAGCGCCGGATACCTGTCCGCCACTTCCTTGATGGCGAGCTGCTCCAGCAGCTCGCGCGCGCGCCCAGGCACGACGTTGCCTTTGAGCTGCGCGGGGATGAGGATGTTCTCGAGCGCGGTCAGGTTCGGCAGCAAATAGAAGAACTGGAACACGAAGCCGATGTGGTCGCGCCGAAATCTGGCCAGGCCGGCCTCCCCGAGCTTGCCGAGATCTGTGCCACCCACCGTGACGGTGCCCGAGCTCGGCCGGTCCAGCCCGGCGACCAGGTTGAGCATGGTGGACTTGCCGCTGCCGGAAGGGCCCATGATCGCGGCGAACTCGCCCTTCTCCACGGCGACCGAGACGCCGTTGAGGGCGCCGGTGATCCCACCCTGATACACCTTGGTGACTTCGGTGAGCCGGACCAGCTCGCTCATTTCGTGCTTGCCCGCTCCGCCCCGAAACGTTCTGAAGAAAGCTCGTCTATCCATTTGAGGTCTGCCTCCGTGTGAAGTAGTGCGCCGCGTACGAGCCGCGCCAGGTCGATTCGGCCGTCACGGCGAGCCCGTTCTTCCAGCCGGTTGAGATCCCGCAAGCGCTGTAGATAGGTGCGCTTCTGGCGAGCGAGGATTCCGTCCAGGTCGCCGTTCGCGATGCGGGTCGCGAGCAGGAGTTTCACGTAGATGTCCTCGTGCAGCTGCTGTGGCCCAGAGTCAGGCTGGGCGAGCCACTGCTTGAGCGCCTTCTGGCCCTCGGGCGAGAGCTCGTAGAGGAGCTTTCCGCGATCGCCGCGCGGACCAGCAGGCCGCACGAGCCCGTCCCGCTCGAGGCGCTGGAGCGTCGTATAGATCTGGCCGATATTGACTTCCCAGGTCCCACCCAACATCGCCTCAAACCGGTTTTTCACCTCATAGCCGTGGAGCGACTCCTCCGCGAGGAGCCCCATCACGCCGTACTTAAGCGACAACTCGCTCTCTTACATACACAGTATGCATGCTTAGTATGCATACCCGGTTCGCCCTGTCAAGCCCCATATCTGTCGGACCATCGCCCGCGACGTCGAAGTCGGTGCGCCGGTGGCGGACGGTGGGTCGAAGTTTGGTGGCGGGTCAGCTCCGGCTGAGGTAGCCGTCGTGCCACAGCTCGAAGACGAACAGGGTCCACAGCTGCTTGCGATTGTCGCGTCGGCCGGACAGGTGGTCTCCGATCAACATCGCCACCGCCGCCGGATCGAAAAACCCCTTGCGCGCCACGCGCTTGGGCGACAGGACCGACAGCATCTGCTCCTTGAGCGGGCCGCGAAACCAGTTGGCGACCGGGATCCCGAAGCCTTTCTTTGGTCGATTGAGGATGCTGTCCGGCAGCAGGCCGCGCAGCGCGCGCTTGAAAAGGAACTTCGAGCGCAGGCCGCGCAGCTTCATGTCCAGCGGAAGGCTCGTCGCGTACTCGACGAAGTCGTTGTTGAGCAGCGGGACGCGACCCTCGAGCGAGGCCATCATGCTGGCACGGTCCAGCTTGACCAGGATGTCGTTCTCGAGGTACAGCCGCATGTCCATCAAGAGGACCTCGTTGAGCGGTTCGCGCCGCCCAGCGCCGTCGTGGTCGGCAAGCGCCACGTGCGCGCTCGAGGCCAGCTGATCGCGGAGCTCCGCCGACAGCAGTGCCGTCCTTTCCTCGGCCGCGAACGATCCCATCCAGCGCTGGTGCCGCTCTGGCAAAGGATGCGCGGCGCCGCTGACAAACCGCTTGGCGCGGAAGTCGAAGCTCAGGTTGTCGCGCGAAACCGGCAGCCGCCGCACGACCGGCTCGATGAGGCCCCTGCGGAGCATCCTCGGGGTGCGGTTGTAGTAGCCGGCAAGCCGGTGCGCCTGCACGGTGGGATAGCCCGCGAACAGCTCGTCGCCGCCGTCGCCACCGAGTGCGACCTTCACATGGCCCCGAGTGAACGCCGACAGCAGATAAGTGGGAATGATGGAGGCGTCGCCGAGCGGCTCGTCGAGCAGGACCGGGAGCTTGGGAATGAGGTCGAGCAGCATTGACGGCTCGAGGGTCAGCTCGTGATGGTCGGTGCCGAGATGCGCGGCCACCTGGCGCGCATGACGCGACTCGTCGAAGGAGCGCTCGGTAAATCCCACCGAGAAGCTCTTCACGTCGCCGCCCAGCTGGGACATCATCGCGGTCACGGCGCTGGAGTCGATCCCGCCTGAAAGGAACACGCCGAGCGGGACGTCGCTGATGAGCTCCTTGCGGACCGACTCACGCAACACCTCGCGCAGCTCCTCACAACGCTCCTCGAGACGAGGCCTGCGCGATCCAGCCTCCTCCTCACCCAGCGTCGGCGACCAGTAGCGGTGAAGGCGGTGGATCCCGCTGCCCAGCCACCACTCGAGCGTGTGGGCGGGCGGAAGCTTGCTGATGCCGTGCACGATGCTGCGCGGAGAGGGCACGAACTCGTACGCGAGATACTCGTCCAGCGCGACGGGGTCGAGGTCCCTTCGTAGGACGGGGTCGCACAGCAGCGCCTTGAGCTCGGAGGCGAACACGAGGCGGCGGCCGTCGACCGCGTAATGCAGCGGCTTGATCCCCATGCGGTCTCGAGCCAGAAACACGCGCCCCCGGCGGAGGTCGAGCACCGCGAACGCGAACATCCCGTTCAACCGCTCGACGAGCCTCTCCCCCCACTCCTCGTAGCCGTGAACGAGGACCTCGGTGTCGGACTGGGTGGTGAACGAATGGCCGGCCACCACCAGCAGTTTGCGCAGCTCGAGATGGTTGTAGATCTCGCCGTTCTGAACGACCCAGATCGTCGAGTCCTCGTTGTGGATGGGCTGGTGGCCACCCTGGACGTCGATGATCGAGAGGCGGCGCATGCCGAGAGTCACTCCGTCGCGGTGGATGCTCCCGTCGTCATCGGGGCCCCGATGCACCATCGCCGCGCACATCCGTCCCACGAGCTCGCGCCCCGCGTCCGGATCTTCACCGGCGACCCCGCAGATCCCACACACTAAGAGGAGGTCCGGACGGTGGGTCTCCCGTTCGTCGCCACCTTTCGGTGGGATGGCGACCTTTCGATCACCTCGCGAACGACGTACGTGGTCTTGCCCTGCGACTCGTGGTAGGTCCGGATCGAAAGCTCAGCCAGCAGCCCCATCAGGATGAACTGGACGCCCACGATGGCGAGGAACACCGCGAGCAGCAAGAGCGGGTTGTTGTGCGCGTACGGATACGGGGGCAGGAGCTTCTGGATGATGACTATGGCTGCAAAGACCAGTGCCAGCGCCCAAAGGCCGAAGGCGGCGAACCCGAAGAAGTAGATGGGCTTGGTCGAGTAGCTGCCGAGCAACTTGACCGTCATCAGGTCGAGCAGCACGCGAGAGGTGCGCGCCAGGGAGTACTTCGACTTGCCGAACGAACGTGGGCGGTGGTTGACGGGCAGCTCCACGATCCGCGCTCCGACCCACGACGCGTACACGGGTATGAATCGGTGCATTTCGCCATAGAGCTTCACGTCCTGGATGACCTCGCGGCGGTACGCCTTGAGAGTGCAGCCGAAATCGTTGAGCGGGACGCCGGTAACGCGGGCGATGATCCAGTTGGCGATCTTCGAAGGAAGCACGCGTGCTGCATCGTCC
>CATPBF010000010.1 GCA_955652585.1 Candidatus Dormiibacterota bacterium
GAGCACCCCGGTCAGGAGCTGGCTGATCGTCTGCTGCAGGGACACCGCCACGTTGTCGATGTCGTTGGTGACCCGGCTGAGGAGCTCGCCGCGCGGCTGTCGGTCGAAGAACTGCAGGGGCAGGCGGCTCAACTTGTCCTCGACGTCAGAGCGCAGCAGAAAGACGGTTCGCTGGACCACGTCGTTGAGCAGGTAGCCCTGCGCCCAGCTGAACAGCGACGAAGCCACGTAAAGCCCGAGGGCCAGCAACAGGACGCTCCCCAGTGCGTTGAAATCAATGCCCTGGCCCGGAACCACGTGCATCCTGGCCAGGAGGTCGGCGAGGTTGGCGTTGCCCGAGGCGCGGGCGGCCGCGATCACCTGCTCTGATGTCAGCCCGGCGGGCAGCCGCTTGCCGATGGCGCCGGCGAAGATGAGGTCGGTGGCGCGCCCGAGAATCTTCGGCCCGATCACCAGGAAAGCGACGCTGGTCACGCCCAGGCCGATGACCGCAAGGAGCCTGAGGCCTTCTGGCCTCAATCGAGCGAGCAGACGTCGTACCGACGGCCCGAAGCGCATCGGTTTCTCCGCCGGCATGCCGGCGCCTCCGAAGGGTCCGCCGAAGCCGCCGCGCATGGGCGGGCGCGGCCGCGCTACCGGCTCCGGCTGGGCTGTCGCGGCCGATCGATCGCTCATGCTGCGGGCTCCGCGGCCAGCTGCGATTGGACGATCTCGACGTAAGTCGGACAGGTCCGCATCAGCTCGTCATGGCGGCCCAGGCCGACGATGGCTCCGTCGTCGAGGACCACGATCTGATCCGCGTCCGAGATGGTCGAGACTCGCTGGCTGACGATGACCACGGTCGCCTTCGCGGTGTGAGGGCGGAGCGCGAACCGCAGCCGGGCGTCGGTGGCCAGGTCCAGGGCCGAGAACGAATCATCGAATAGAAAGATCTCCGGCTGCCGAACCAGCGCTCGGGCGATCGCCAGCCGCTGGCGCTGCCCGCCGGACACGTTGGTGCCGCCTTGCGCGATCCGACGTTCGAGCCCTCCGGGCATGGCGCGAACGAAGTCGGTGGCTTGCGCCACCTCGAGAGCTTGCCATAGCTCCGCATCTGTGGCCTGGGGGTTGCCGTAGCGGAGGTTGCTCGCGACCGTGCCCGTGAAAAGGTAGGGCTTCTGAGGGACCAGCCCGATGCGATTCCAGAGCATCTCGGGATCGAGGTCGCGCACACTCACACCGTCGATCAGGACCGTTCCAGAGGTGGCGTCGAACAGCCGAGCCACCAGGGATATCAGCGTCGTCTTGCCTGCTCCGGTGCTGCCGATGACGGCCAGGGTCTGGCCGGCTGTGGCCCGGAACGAGATGTTCTGCAGTACTGGCGCGGCTGCACCGGGATACCGAAATTCGACATCTCGAAGCTCGAGCTCACCACGAGAGTGCAGCTCGCGGACCGGGTTCACCGGCGGCGTCACCGAGGACTCGGTGCTCATCACCTCGCTGATACGATCTGAGCTGACCGCGGCCCGCGGAATCATGATCGCCATGAAGGTCGCCATCATCACGGACGTCAAGATCAACATCAGGTACATGAGGAAAGCGGTCAGTGCACCGATCTGCATCTCACCGCTGTCGACCCGGCCGGCGCCGAACCAGAGCACAGCGACGCTGGATCCGTTGAGGATCAGCATCACGGTCGGGAAGATCAAGACCATCAGCCGGCCGGCATGCAAGGCAGTCGAAGTGAGCGAGGCGTTCGCCTCGGCGAACCGCTCGGCCTCGTCGCGCTCCCGGACGAATGCCCGCACGACGCGGATGCCTGAGAGCTGCTCTCGCAGCACCCGGTTGACGACGTCGATGCGCGCCTGCATGGAGCGGAACAGAGGCACCATCCGAACCACGATCAGAGCAATCGCGATGACCAGGACGGGGATGCAGACCGCCATCAGCCATGACAGTCCGACGTCCTGCCGGAGGGCCATGATGATGCCGCCGACGCACATGATCGGCGCGGAGACCATCAACGTGGCGCTCATGAGGACGAGCATCTGCACCTGCTGAACGTCGTTGGTATTGCGCGTGATCAGCGACGGGGCGCCGAACTGGGCGACCTCGCGCCCGGAGAAGGTGCCCACCCTGTGGAAGATGGCTGACCGGACGTCCCGACCAAACGCCATCGCGGCGCGGGCGCCGAAGTAGACCGCGGCGATCGAGCACGCGATCTGCACCAGCGTGACCAGCAACATCCAGCCACCGGTCGAGACGATGAAGCCGGTATCGCCCTTAGCAACGCCTTTGTCGATGATGTCCGCGTTCAGGCTAGGCAGGTAGAGCGAGGCCATGGTCGCCACCAGCTGCAGGGCGACCACGGCGAGCAAGGCCTTCGAGTAAGGCCGCAAGTAGGTGCGCAGCAGCTTGATCAGCATCGTCGCCTCGTCACTCCGGTCCCCTGGCGCGTGATAGCAAAGCAGCGCGATCGATCCCGGCGATCGCGAGGGCACGAGGCACGGTTCCGAATTCAGCTTCGAGGATGCCGGCGAGGAGATCGGTGCCGCGCAGGCGCGGTCGACGCCGATCGTGGCGCGATCCGATCAAGGCGCGCCTCACCGCCACCTTCGCCGAGGTCCCAAGCGACGGTGAGCTGTCGAGCTCAGTCGCTTCACCCACCTTAGTCTCGGTGGCTTTCATGCCTACAAAGGCCAGGGTCCGGCGACGCTCTTCCTGGAGCGCGGCAGCCAGCCGCTCGTGGTCCAGGCCGAACTCTGTCAGCAGCCTCGCAGCGTCGCTGTCGGGGCTCGCCGCCAGGGCGAGCAGCATGTGCTCGGCTTCGATGAACTCCGCCCCTTCTCGCTTCGCCTCGATTGCGAACTGGCGGCCGACGCTGGACCCGATCTCCCACGAGACGAGGAGGCGAGCAAGTCTCGGGGGATCGAAGACGCTATTCATTGTTTCGCCGCCGGAGGTCGATCTGAGCCATCAGAAGGCGCCTCAGGTGCTTCTTGTGGACGGCCTGGCGTGTGACCCCAAGGGCTTCGGCCACTTGCGACCACGACCATCCCGCGCGCATCGCCCTCTCGACTTCGGCATCCTCGAGCCGATCTGCGATCGCGCGCAGAGCCGACGCTGCCGCCAGGCCGTCAGCCGGCCCGCCGATTGGAGAGGGATTCGGGGGCATGTAAGCAACAATAGTTGCTTAGGGCAACGTTGTCAACCCTGGTTGCTTAACTAGGCGGCAGGTGGTCGAACCGCTCGCTTCAATGCGGTCAGAATCTGCC
>CATPBF010000011.1 GCA_955652585.1 Candidatus Dormiibacterota bacterium
CAAGACCGTGGTTCGGACCAGCAAGGGGAACGTCCGCAAGCTGCATGCCGACGGCACGGCGCCCCGGAGGAGATAGATTCAGTGGAAGTGCGACACATCAACCGAAGTAGCTCCGCGACACGTCACCCGAAGGTCGACACCCCAGCCATCTCCCGTCAGTCAGGCGCGCGTCGCCGCAGGTTCAGCGCCAACTTTGCCGTCCCGGAGGAGCCGCGGCGTCGCGTGCTCCCTTCAACCGGTCTTCGACGCTTTATCTGGCGCCCGGCTGTGCTGCTCTCGGCCAGTGCAGATCGTAGGAGCGCGCTCGCCGACCAGCGCATGAGCTGGACTGCCTCTTTCCGTGAGAGGCCTGCGATATCGGTCAGCCACACGAGCGCCTCGATCCCCGCGGCGCTTCTGATCGCGAGAATGAGCCGCCGCAGATCGCGTTCCGTCAATTGGCCGCGGAGCGGGGACAGAGCTTCCCCAATCCACCCGATCGCACGGCCCTTGCGCAGCGGGAGGTCGCCCCGATGGCTCGGATCGGGATCGAGTGAAAGGCGCAGCATCGTGCGCTGTTGCGGTTCCGTGTCGACGATGAGGTGCAGGAATGCCGTAATGACAGCATCTAGTCGAGCAGAAGCATCGATTGGCGGCTTCTCAGGAAGTAGGGACAGCGCTCCGATCTCCGGGTGGGCGGCCACCAGCAACGCCCGTTGGTTAGGAAAGTAGCGGTAAGCCGTCGTCCGTGAAATGGAGGCCTTAGTCGCGGCCTCGTCGACCGTAGGCGTCTGGCCTTGAGTGACCATTTCGCGGGCGGCTTCCACTAGAGCGCCGCGCGTCCGCTGCTTCTGGCGCGTTCGGCCACTCAGCTCATATGGGATTGACATTCGTGTCAGGGTACTCTAGTCTCGTCATGGTACTCAAGTCCCATGACGCATTCGAGGAGGTTCCCGATGGCAATGAGCAAGCTTGTTCCGGTCGTGCGTGGCGAGGGTGTGGGCGAAAAGCTGTGGTTCTACGGTGGTGGTGTACACACCTGGCTCGCAACCGGTTCGGAGACAGGAGGCGTGTTTCTGCTCTTTGACGACATCATGACTAGGGGCAAGACCACACCGCTGCACACGCACCCCGAAGTGGACGAAACCTTGTATGTGCTGGAGGGCGAGATTCTCGTCCACATCGACGGCCGTGAGCAGACGCTTGGGAGCGGCGGCGTGGCAATGGTCCCGCGAGGCGTTCCGCACGCATTCTTGGTCACATCAGACAGGGCACGTCTTCTGTTTTTGGAGACGCCAGGCACTAGCGAAGCCTTCTACCGCGGTGCCAGCGAGCCGCTGACCCCCGCTCTCGAGGCGTCAGCTCCGGTTGACTTCGACCGCGTGCGCGCCTCGGCGGCTCGGAACGGGGGCATCGAGATTCTCGGGCCTCCCCCTTTCGGCAAGTGAGCGCTGTCATTTTGGGGCCGTGGTGCTTACGGGCCCAATACGCCGATTTCGCGCCAAATTTGCGCCCTGGGCTCAGACGCGGCGCCACCACGCAATTCACACATCAGACGCCGTAACCCAACTCGAAAGCGCTAGCGGCGGTATCGCGGATTGCTCTGGATCAGAAGGTTGAAGGTTCGAATCCTTCCTCCCCAGCCAACAGAAAGGCGAGAGTCTTCGCGATCGCTGATCGTGGCGCGGATCACGGCTTCTTCCCTGTCCGTATCCATCGTTCCAGGATCTCGATTTTCTCAGGCGGCCACACGCCGTCACAAGGCATCGAGCCGCGGCGCAAACGGTCGAGGATACGGTCCGCGTAGGTGCTCACGTCCTCATAGGACCCCAGGTCGAAGTGGAGCCGCATGGATTGACGGTCCTTCTCGCGAAACAGGGGTTGGATGTCAGTGGCAAAGTGAACGGGTTCCTGGGCATCAGTTACTTCTCCTTAGTCTCATGCACAACCCGCAGGGCATGAGTGTGGCGGACCGCTCGTCCACTGCTCGAGCCAAGAGTCCACGGTGCGCTGGGCCACTGCCGACGAGGATAGGCCGACTAAACGGCCGAGTTCTTAGACCTGGCTATGCGTTCTTGGCCGGTACGTATTCCAGGACGACGATGCCGGCTTTGAACGTCTTGGTTTCGCTCAAGGCCAGGACTCTCCGGTCGACACCATCGGCAAACAGGCGCTTGCCTTTGCCGAGGATGATCGGGTGCAGCATGAATCGGTAGAGATCGATCAGGTTCTCCTGCGCCAGCGCATTGAAGAGCTGAGCGCTGCCCGAGAGCAAGAGATCCTGGCCGGGCTCTTCCTTCAACTTGCGGATTTCGTCGAACAAATTCCCGGTGATGAGCTTCGAGCCGGCCCACTCGACTTTGTCAAGGGTGGACGAAACCACGTACTTGGGCATGCTGTTCATCTTCTCGCCGAATTCGCCAGTGCCCGGCATGGTCGGCCAGGCGGCCGCAAAGCCCTCGTACGTGTGGCGCCCCAGTAGGAGCGCATCGCTGGCCTGCAGCTCTTGCCACTTGAATTGCCCGGCTTCATCGTTGAAGAATGGGCCGGACCACCTACCGGGCTCTTCGAAGACTCCATCGAGTGACAGATATTCCGTTGCCACCAGTCTCATGTCGGCCTCCTGAGAAAAACTCGGCGGTGCCGGCTTGGTGAGCCGTGCTCACCACCTACACGAACGCGCGAGGCCAAAATCGACATCGGGGTTCAACCGGACTTCTGGGCGCGGGCCACCTCGTGCTGGCACCACGCATAGAGCGCGTCGTAAAGCGGGCTCTCGAGCTCGATCTTGCGGTGGTCCGCTTCGCCGTGGACGATCGCAAAGCCGTGGGCGATCGCTTTCAGGCCGGCGGCTTCAGGAGTCGCGTCGATGTCGGCGGCCACATCGGCCCCGTGGACGATCAAGGCGAGCCGGTCGAGCGCCGGGTCTTTCAGGTCGTACTTGACGATGATGGATTCGAAGCTGCACCGGCCGTCGACGTGTCCCAGCTCGACCCCGGCCACGTCGTAAGGCACGGCACCCTCCCGCTCGGCGACTGCCGGCACGTCTGGCGCCGCTACGTACAGGAACTCGGCTTCCGGGTCGATGAAGCGCTTGATCAGCCACGGGCAGGCGATGCGGTCGACGCTGGCGTTCTTGCGGGTTACCCACTTCATTTCCCTTCTCCCCTTGTCGTCGAAATGTCGTCGCGTCTAGAATCTCGGCGAGTTGTCTGTCGTCCTTGCGGTCATGCCCCTGGCGATCGAGATCGCGTTCGTGCTGCTTTCGGTCGCCATGCTGGCCGATTGGTTCAGTCACCGGGAGCGTCGACGAGGCTACCTCGCCGTAGCCTTCGGTTCCCTCACGTTACTGGTTCTGATCGCTCCCAGCCTGTCGGACTCGGGGCCGTACGGGCGCCTGCTGATCGACGTGGCGATCCTCCTCTTCCTGCTGTCCGGCTGGGCGCTGCTCATGTTCCGCGACTCGTTCATCCAGCTGGGCGCGCGAAGCCGTCGATTCGTCGGGCTCGTGATCGTGCTGGTGGCCGCACTGGCCATATTGGTACAGCTGCCCACTGACTCCCAGGCGCCTCACGGCGCGCTGCAGACGATCGCCCTCGCCGCGATTCTCATCACCTGGGGCATCTGCGTGGTGGAACCGATCGTCACGCTCTGGCTCGCTTCGCGTGGCCGGCCCGCCGTCGAGGGAGCGCGTATGCGAGCGCTCAGCCTGGGCTACGCGGGCCTGGTCGCGGTAATCATGTTCGGAACGCTGGGAGGCTCGCTCGTCACGAACGATGCCGCACAGCTGGTGCTCAATCTGGTGGCGCTCGCGATCGTGCCGATGCTCTTCATCAGCTTTTACCCGCCTGCGTGGCTACGCCGTTTGTGGAGCCAGCCTGAGGAGGAGGAGCTCCGCTTGGGGTTGCACAGCCTCCTGACCTTCAGCCCCGATCGCGTCACCCAGGCTGGGCGCGCCCTTGAATGGGCGACCCGGCTGGTGGGCGGCAGAGGCGCCCTCATCATCGACTCGGACTCGTCGATCCTTACCTACAGCGGATTGAATGAGGACGAGGCCAAAGCAGTCGCTGCTCGGGCGGCGGCCAGCCCCCAGGCCGGCGAAGTCCGGTCCCCGCCGCGAGGGTCGCCGACCCTGGTGATCCCGCTCGAGATGCAGGAGGGCCCAGGCTCGATGGTCGTTGTCGCGGGTGCCTTCACGCCGCTCTTTGGCGACGACGAGGTGATCCGCCTGCGTCAGTACGCCGGCAGCATCACCGCAGGCCTCGATCGGGTGGCCCTGAGCGCGCGCATCCGCGACCTCGAAAAGGCCAAGACCGAATTCATGAACATCGCATCCCATGAGCTGCGCGGCCCGATGACTGTGATCAAGGGCTACCTGACCATGCTCGAGGGCGGATCCCTTGGTGTCCTCGCGCCGAAAGCCATGGCCATACTGCCCTTGCTCATCGCCAAGGCGGATGAGGTCAACTCGATGGTCGAGCAGATGCTCGAGGCCGCGCGCCTCGAGGAGGGTCGATTCGGCCTCCGCAAAGAGCGCGGCGACGTCGCCGAGCTGACCGAGCGCGCCATCGAGAGCGTGCGGCCCATGCTGGCCCAACACGAGCTCGCCGTCGAGCTCCCGCCGGCGCCCATCATCGCGGAGGTCGACTCCGAGCGGTTCCAGATCGTGGTCAGGAACCTGATCACCAACGCGATCAAGTACTCCGCGGCGGAAAAGCCGATCACAGTCTCGGTCGATCGAAATGGCAAGACCGCACGGGTCATGGTCGTCGACCAGGGGATCGGTATTGCTCCCGAGGATCAGGCGATGCTGTTCACAAAGTTCGGTCGCATCCAGCGAGAGTCGACAATGCATGTTGCGGGCTCGGGGCTGGGCCTATGGCTCTCGCGCGAGATCGCTCGCATGCACGACGGGGACATCAAAGTCGACTCGACGGAGGGAGTGGGCAGCACGTTCACCTTCGAGGTTCCCATAATCGCGTGACACGTGGATGTGCCGACGCGTACGCGATTCGAGCTCAGGAGGCCGCTTGATCTCGCGCTAACGATCGGGCCGACCGGTCACGGCGCCTCGTTGCGCGTGCACGACCGTGAGGCGTGGCGCGCGACCCTGACGCCAGAAGGCCCGGCCACCGTTCGCCTCGTGCATGTGGACGGCGCGATCGAGGTCGAGGCCTGGGGACCAGGGGCCGCCTGGGCCGCCGAGGGTGCCGCCGCTCTATGCGGGGAGGAAGACGACGACACCGGGTTCCGCCCCGCCCATCCCCTTCTCGCTGACGTGCACCGGCGCCATCCCGGACTGCGCCTGCCCAAGACGCGGGCCGTGTTCGAGATCCTGGTGCCGACGGTGCTGGCGCAAAAAGTGACCGGTGTCGAGGCGCATCGATCGTATCGGGCGCTGGTCTCAGCGCTGGGCGATCCCGCGCCGGGACCAGCCGGTCTCACCATTCCTCCGGGCGCCAAGGTCCTCGCGAGCACGCCCTACTGGACTTTTCACAAGTTCGGAATCGAACGCCGCCGCGCCGAGGTCATCATCCGCGCGGCTCGGAGCGCGACCCGGCTCGAGGAGACGTTGACCATGGATCTGGCGAGCGCGCGCCGCCGGCTCGAAGCCTTTCCGGGGGTCGGGCCGTGGACGGCCGCCAAGGTCGCTTTGGTCGCGCTCGGCGACGCCGACGCCGTCCAGGTCGGCGACTACAACCTGCCTCACGCCGTCGGTTACGCACTCGAAGGCACGCCGCGATCCACGGACGAGCGGATGCTCGAGCTGCTCGAGCCGTATCGCGGGCACCGCGCGCGCGTCATCCGGCTGATCGGCGTCGCCGGTATCACGGCTCCCCGCTTTGGCCCGCGCATGGCGCTGCGTAACTTCGCCGGCGAGTAGGACGACTATGTCTGGCTAGTCGAAGTCGCACCGACCTTCGGCACCGGTGTGTAGGCCGGATTCATCCGGCCGTCCCTGGCGTGCATGGGTCACAGAAGCGTCGCCAGGAGTAACGACTCATTAGTCCCATCCCGGGGAAGGTGAGCAGGGGCGCGAATCCGGCCGCCCTAGGCGCCGCTCATAACGAACTAGTTCTCGAGCTTGTCGAGCTCTTCCTCGACCAACGTCACGAGCTCGTGCATGCCCTCGGTGTCGAAGACCAATTTCGCGCCGGCGGCTCTGAACAGGTCGGGTAACGGGCGCGTAGCGCCTAGCGCCAATGCCTCGCGGTACTTGCGCACTGCCTCCTCCCGCGCCTGAAGGCTGTTCCGCCAAACCTGCAAGGCGCCGAGCTGAGCGATCCCGTACTCGATGTAATAGAACGGGCTGGCGAAGAAGTGCGGCTGCATGTACCAGCGGGCGATGCGTTCGCGGTCGAGGCCCGTCCAGTCGACGGTAGGGCCTTCGAAACGCTGGCGTAGTTCGAGCCACTTGCGGTCGCGCGCGTCAGCGTCGCGACCGGCTGGGTCGAGGTAGATCCACTGCTGGAAGGCGTCGACTGACGCGCAGTGAGGAAAGAACAAGATGATGCCCTCTAGCAGATCGGCTCGCGAGCGCCTCGCGTCCTGCTCCGAGTAGTAGCCGCCGTTCTCCTTGCCGATAAACGGTGAGGCGAGCAACTCCATCGACATCGAGGCGACCTCTGCCATCTCGGATCCTGGATGCCGCTGAAACAGCAGCGGAAGTTTCGAGGCCTCCACTGAATGAAAGGCATGGCCCGACTCATGCAACAGCGTGCGCAGGTCGCCGTCGACGCCGACCGCGTTCATGAAGATCAGGGGCAGCTTCCTGAACGGCAGCGTCATGCAGTAACCACCGGGCGCCTTGCCCTTGCGATTGTCGAGGTCGAGGAGGCCGGCGTCGTCCATGGCCTGGTAGTAGCCGCGAAAGTCGGGGTCGACGTGGGCGAAAATCGGCGCCGCGGGATCGATCAAGCCTCTGATGTCCTCGAAGGGCCTGAGCGGGGCACGGCCCGAAGGATCCACCGACATGTCCCACGGGCGCAGCCTCTCCAGGCCCATGCGGCGTCGCCTCCTTTCGTTGATACGTTCGACCGCAGGCAGTACAGCCTCTTCGACCGCGACGTGAAAGCGCATGCAGTCCTCAGGCGTGTAGTCGAAGCGGTTCTTCTCGCGGTGAGCAAAGTCGCGATAGTTGGCGAAGCCGGCGTTCTTGGCCACTTTCTGCCGCAGGTCGTACATGCGGTCGAAGATGCCCGCCAGGACGTCGCGCTGTTCGATGTAGGGCTGGGCTCGCAGCCTGAAGGCGCGCTCCCGCACATCGGGCTCGGTGGCAAGGAGAAACGGCAGGAGCTGGGCGGGAGTCTTCTCTTCGCCCTCCCACTGGACCGTCATGGCCCCGTTGATTTTGGCCCACTGCGTGCCTAGCTCCGAGATCTCCGCGAACAAAGGCACGTTGGCCTCGTCGAAGATGTCCATCTGGTTGCGAAACCGCTGGATCATGGTTTCGAGGCCCGGACGCACATAGCCGAGCTCGACGAGCCTGGCCTGAAGTCGCACCCGCTGCTCGTGCGCGCGGGGCGTGATCTGGGTCCCGAAGCGCAGCTGCGCCGCCTCTCGGTCGGGGTCGGCCGTGTCGCAGGTGTAAGCGAAGTTGGCGAGCGCCGCGGCCTCGGAGAGCAGCGATTCGAATCGAGACCAGTCCGCCAGCCAATCCTCCACGTTCCCGGCGTCGAGGGGACGCGTGGCCAGTTCCTCGTAGTAGGGCAGGACGTCCTGCCAGGACGCGTCCTTGAACGCGTCCGGAGTATCCGGAAGTACTTTCGCAGCCATCACACACCCTCCACACCCGGAGCGCTCGCTTGCCTGCACAGGCGCTCCACACTTCATCGTATAGAAGTGATGGAGCGTAAATCGTCATCGTCGATGAGGCTTCCCCCGGCCGTGCGGGAGGCTGCGCTCGCGGCCGTGGGCGGCAGCCGCCTGCAAAGGGAATTCGCGTGGATGAGCTGGGCCGGGACGGTCTGGCGGCTCGAAGGCCAGAACGGCGCCGTCTACGTCAAGCGCGCCGGCGACTTGAAGGACGAGCACGATCGTACGGTGTGGCTGGCCGGCCGATTGCCGGTACCTGAGGTGCTGGGCCTCTTCCGCGGCTTTGGCGACGACTGGCTCTTGACGCGCGCCGCCCGCGGGGTGCCACTCTCCGATCGCTCCCTCGGTTGGGAGCCGAAGCTCGTGGCCCAGCGCATGGGGGAGATCCTTCGCGACATTCACGCTGTCGATGTCACGGGCTGCCCATTCGGCGAGCCCAAACCGGGCCACGTCCTCATCCATGGCGACTACTGCCTGCCCAACGTGCTGGTGGAAGATGGGCGCCTCAGCGCCCTCATCGATCTAGGCCTCGCCGGCCTCGGTGATCCGCAGGACGACCTTGCGGCCGGAGTCTGGACGCTGCAGTACAACTTCGGACCCGGCCTCGCGCGCGAGTTCCTGAACGCCTACAGGTGGCCGCCCATGAGCGACAAGGCGATCGAGCGCCTGAGGCGCCGCTACAGCCGGTAGTGACTCACGACCGTTTCCGCGGTTTCGGCGCGGCCCGTTTGCTTTCGACCTTCACCGGTAGAACGGTGTCGACGACTCGCCAGCAGTACCAGGCGGCGATCGAACGGTATGGTCGGAACTTCTCGCCTTCGGCCTGCATCTCGCGCTGCTTGAGCGGTTCTTTGAGCCTGTGTGCGGACGCCCAGCCCTTGCGCACGCCATAGTCGTCCACCGGCCAGACATCGAGCCGGCGGAGCTGGAACATGAGGAACATCTGGGCGGTCCACGGACCGATGCCGCGGACCTGCACCAGGCGCGCGATCAGCTCGTCGTCGGAGAGCAAGTCCACATCCCCGAGCGGCACAGTGCCGTCCTCCACCTTTCGCGCCAGGTCGGTGACGGCGGCTGCCTTGGAGCCGCTCAAGCCGGCCGTTCGCATCGCTCCTTCGGGGAGAGCAAGCACGCCCGATGGCGAAAGGCCGTCCGCGAAGAGCTTGAGGAAGCGGCCGTGGATCGCGTTGGCCGCGGCACCCGCCAGCTGCTGAAACATGATCGAGCGCACGAGCGCGGCGAACGGATCTTCGGACGGGCCGCGCAGCTCCATGGGGCCGACAGCCTTAATCAGTCGCGCCATTGCGGGGTCGCGCCGAGCGACGAGTCTCGTACCTCGTGCCAACTCGGGCGGCGTCGGGCGGGGGTCGACGATGCTGGTCAGGCGAACTCGGACATGAACTGCGCGAACTCGTCTCGGGTTAGCCGTAGGTCGTCCTCGCCCAGGTCCACCAGCGGGCTCTCCGGGATCCGCTCCGTGGTGGCGAAGTCGACCGATGCCGGGTCGAGGTACAGCAGCCCGGTCACCAGATGTCCGGCGGCTCGGCCCTCCTCGATAACCTTCATCGCGGCTCGGCGGTCGGTCGGATCGTGGTCCTCGCCGAGCTTCTTGAGCAGGATGTGCGACCCATCGTGGAGCTCGACGTCCCGAACGGTCCCCGGCTCGTAGTCGACATGGACCTCTTCGAAGAATGGGATGAAAGAGACGTCCGCGATCGACTCTTCATGGTCTTTGACCCAGCTGTAGCTCTTCGTCGAGCCGTCGTGGTCGTTAAAGGTGACGCAGGGCGAGACGATGTCGAGGACCGCGGTACCGCGGTGCGCGATGGCCGCCTTGATCAGCGGCACCACCTGCTTGCCGTCGCCGCTGAAAGACCGCGCGACGAATGTGCAGCCGAGGGTCAGCGCCACGGCGCAGGGGTCGATCGGCTGGAACGTGTTGACGGCGCCCTTCTTCTGCACCGAGCCGAGGTCTGCCGTCGCCGAGAACTGGCCCTTGGTGAGGCCATAGGTCCCGTTGTCCTCGATGATGTACGTGCAGTCGATGTTGCGGCGGATCATGTGCATGAACTGGCCGAGTCCGATCGATACGGTATCGCCGTCGCCTGAAACGCCGAGCATGATCAGCTGCCGGTTGGCGAGCTGAGCGCCCGTGGTCAATGCGGGCATGCGCCCATGCACCCCGTTGAAGCCGTGAGCCGACTCGACGAAATATGCCGGCGTTTTCGAAGAGCAGCCGATCCCGGACATCTTGGCGAGGCGGTGGGGTTCCACCCCGAGCTCGTAGAGCGCCTTGATCATGTGGTTGGTGATCGAGTTGTGGCCGCATCCCGCGCATAACGTGGTGGCCGCGCCCTTATAGGCGTCGCGGGGCAGGCCGATACGGTTCATCGTCGCGCTCATACGGGGATGGCCTCCGATTCGAGAAGTGGTTCTGTGATGGCGTCGGCCGGGATGGGTTGGCCGTCGTAATGGCGGATTGAGCGCAGGCGGTCGACAAGCGCGGGAGGGAGTGCGAGACGGAGGAGGTCGAAGACCTGTCCGTCGCGGTTCTGCTCGATGACGTACACATGCTCGTGTCTCGAGACGAACTCGACGACCTTCGCGGACAGCGGCAGGGCCCGGATGCGCAGGTAATCGACAGGCAGTTTCGCCGCCACGAGAGCCGACCGCGATTCTAGGACGGCCGCGTGCGTGGAGCCGAATGCGATGAGCCCGATCTTTGATCCGGTCGACTCGTCGATCACCGGCGCGGGCAACATGGTGCGCGCCGTCTCGAACTTGCGCGACAGCCGATCCATGTTGGCTGCGTATGTTTCAGCGCTCTCCGTGTAGCGGGCGCGCTCGTCATGACCAGATCCGCGCGTGAAGTAACCGGCCGCGGGGTGATCGGTGCCTGGGAGCGTGCGATACGGCACGCCGTCTCCGTCGACGTCGCGATACCTCGCCCATTCACCGGCCAGGCGCTCGAGGTCCGCCTTGCTCAGCACCTTGCCGCGGTCGAATGGCTTGTCCGGGTACTTGAACTCGGGCGTCATCCACAGGTTCATGCCGAGGTCGAGGTCGGA